>JAAYAK010000064.1 GCA_012719415.1 Syntrophorhabdus sp. | reverse complement strand
TGTGGTCTATCCTCCCCGTGTTGAAGGTGCTGGCCCTCCGTATTACCCCGTGGACCTCGTACCCCTTCGAGAGGAGGTACTCGGCGAGGTAGGAGCCGTCCTGTCCTGTGATGCCTGTGATGAGAGCTCGGGTCATTGATTGGTCCCCCAGTAAGATTATTCCACGCGGCAGGCGGTGTCAACCCAATTGTTCCCGCCTGAAGTTCCCGCCTGAAACCTTGAACCTTGTTGAAACCTTGAACCATTATTATTTGGTACCGTGGAGATCCTCCTGATATCGGCGCATATATCCGTCCGGTCCCGTGAGCATGAGGTCGAGAAGGATGAGCTCGGGCCTGTGCTCGCGCACCCCCTCCCTGAGGGCCCCTATCTGTCTCATCTCAACACCGGCAGGAATCGCATGGATACGATACATGAGATAGAGATGAGGACGGTGAAGGAGAGTATCAGGAAGAGGGCGCCAGGGGCAAAAGAAAGCGTGCGGTGAGGGGCGTTTTCAAGTATACTTAAAGGCAAATCCGGCCCATGAAGATGAACTTCCCGCATATTCCCGCCCTGTACCGCACGGCGGTTCTTCCGATCACACTTCTTGGATTGTTCCTTCTCGGCGGCTGCGCGAGCGTCGGACCTGATTATGCCAAACCCGACGTCAGTGTGTCCGATCAGTGGCACACGGCCCTCAAAGGCGGTCTCAAACCGGCCGCCGCGGATCCGGCGGTCCTCGCCGCCTGGTGGACCACTCTTAACGACGAAGTCCTTTCCGGTCTCATCGAACGGGCGGTGGCAGGGAACCTCAACCTGAAGATGGCGAAGGCCCGCGTCAGGCAGGCCCGGGCGAGCCGCCGCGCGGCGGTTGCCGAATTCTTTCCCTCCGTGGATTCCTCCGCCTCCGGCAAACGGGTTTACAGCAGCGCCGATACCGTTGCCGACAGGGTGAATGACCTCTACACCGCGGGCTTCGACGCCTCCTGGGAGATCGACATTTTCGGCGGTGTGCGTCGTTCCGTGGAGGCCGCCGGGGCGGACCTCGACGCGGCCCAGGAAGACTTGCGGGATGTTCTCGTGTCTCTTTTGGGAGAAATGGCCATGAATTACATCGACGTGCGCTCTTACCAGGCGAGGATCGAGGCCGCCGAGGGGAACGTCGCGAAGCAGGCCGAGACCTACCAGTTGACATTATGGCGACAGCAGGCAGGGCTTGGGGATGAACTTGCGGTGCAGGAGGCCCTTTCCAACCTCGAGAGCACGCGGTCGCAGGTGCCGGACCTTCGGTCGGGGCTGGAGGCGGCGCTCAACAGGATCGCGGTGCTGCTGGGGGAACAACCGGGAAAGGTCCATAAGGAACTGGAGAAGTCGGCATCCATTCCTGCCCCTCCTGTCGATGTGGCCGTGGGCGTGCCGGCGGACATGCTGCGGCGGCGGCCGGACGTCAGGCGCACGGAGCGCGAACTCGCCGCGCAGACGGCTAGGGTGGGGGTGGCAACAGCGGAACTGTATCCGAAGTTCACGCTCATGGGGTCCATAGGGATCGAAGCCCTTTCGGTCAACAGGCTTGTTTCCACGCCCACCCGGTCATACAGCTTCGGTCCCTCGATCAGCTGGCCTATCTTCAAGGGCGGTGCGATACGGGCCAACATCGAGGTCCAGTCGGCCCTGCAGGAAGAGGCCCTTGTGGAGTATGAGAAGACGGTCCTCAGCGCGCTGGAAGAGGTGGAGAATGTGCTGACCGCCTATGCTGAGGAGCAGAACAAGATGGAGTCCCTGCGCCTTGCCGAAAGGGCGGCAAATAGATCCGCCGAGGTTGCTCTTCTCAAATACGAGGCCGGGCTCTCCGATTTCCTCACCGTCCTTGTGGCCCAGCGTTCCCTGCTGTCCGCCCAGGACCAGCTCGCGAAGAGCAGGGGAGTGGTGACATCTAACCTGATAAAGCTGTACAAGGCCCTCGGAGGGGGGTGGGAATCAATGGCATCACGTGAGGAAGAGAAGACGGATACAAGGAAGACACATGAAAATGAAGATTGATCCGAAGTCAGTCGCGGCGAAGGTCCTGGGAAGAGGCCCTCTGACGGGTTCGGGACGTTTCAGGCGCTATCTTTTGCCGGGCTGTCTGGTTCTTGCCGCAGTGGTTGTCGTGCTTGTAGTTCTGGGGGTACGAGGGAAATCAAAGGCGGTTGAGTACAAGACGGAACAGGTCAGGCGCGGAGACCTTGTTGTCGTGGTGACCGCCACGGGAACCCTGCAGCCGACGAACAAGGTTGACGTGGGCAGCGAGCTCTCGGGCACCATCAGGACCGTTGAGGCGGATTATAACAGCAAGGTCAAGGCGGGCCAGGTCCTGGCGAGGCTTGACACCACGAAACTGCAGGCGACCATCGCTCAATCCAGGGCGGCGCTGGAAGCGGCAAAGGCAAAGGAGCAGCAGGCCCGGGCAACGGTTACGGAGACGCAGTCAAAGTTGACGCAGTTCCAGAGGGTCTGGGACTTAAGCGGCGGCAAGGTCCCTTCACAGACGGAGATGGACGCGGCGAAGGCCGCCTTCGATCGGGCAAAGGCGGACGCGGCGAACTACAAGGCTTCCGTGTCTCAGGCTGAGGCCGCTCTCAACGCGCAGCTGACGGATCTGTCGAAATCGGTCATCAAATCACCCATCAACGGCATTGTCCTTGCGCGGAGCATCGAACCGGGGCAGACCGTGGCGGCGTCTTTCACTGCCCCCGTGCTCTTCACCCTTGCCGAGGACCTGACAAAGATGGAGCTCCACGTGAATGTGGACGAGGCCGACATAGGCAAGGTACAGGAAGGACAAAAGGCCACGTTCAACGTCGATGCCTATCCGGACCGTGCCTTTGAAGCCGAGATCACCCAGGCCCGGTACGGTTCCTCTACGACGTCCGGGGTCGTGACGTACGAAACGGTGCTGAGGGTCAGTAATCCCGACCTGTCCCTGCGCCCGGGCATGACCGCCACGGCGGACATCACCGTGAAGAAACTGGAGAACGTCGTTCTCGTGCCCAGCGCCGCGCTGCGCTTCTCGCCTCCCGTTCAGCAGGAGAAGAAGGCATCAGGCGGAGTCGTCGGCGCGCTGCTTCCCCGACCCCCGAGACAGGGGGCACAGCCGCGTGAAGAGAGGGGCAAAAAACAGCAGAAACGGATCTTTACCCTGAGCAAGGGTCAACTGGCCTCCGTTTCCATCACCGTCGGCGCACAGAATGGCGGTGTGACAGAGGTGACGAGCGGGAACCTTCAGCCCGGGACGGAGGTTGTTACCGATACGATCACGGGGACAAAGTGATGACGGAAGAGGAAGATCTTCGCGACAGCGAACATGCGGGCCATCTGATCGAGTTCAGAGGGGTGACAAAGATATACGGAAAGGGGAACGCCATGGTCGAGGCCCTCAGGGGCATTGACCTTTCCATCGATGAAGGCGAGTTCGTGGCGGTGATGGGACCCAGCGGATCGGGCAAATCGACGTGTATGAACATCCTCGGCTGTCTCGACATGCCGACGGAGGGTACGTACCTGTTCAGGGATGTGGACGTGGGAGCCCTGGACCGGAATCAGAGGGCGCTTTTGCGCCGTCATTACCAGGGGTTCATATTCCAGGGCTACAATCTCCTGAGCCGGACCTCGGCGCTGGAGAACGTGGAGCTTCCCCTCCTGTATCGCGGCACGGGTGCCCGGGAGCGCCACAGACTGGCCATGGAGGCGCTGGAAACGGTCGGCCTCACGGGGTGGGAACACCACACACCGGCGGAGCTTTCGGGGGGGCAGCAGCAGCGTGTCGCGATTGCCCGTGCCATTGTCACCGGTCCCGCGGTGCTCCTGGCGGACGAGCCGACGGGCAACCTCGATTCGGCCCGCAGCAGAGAGATAATGGATGTGCTCACCGCTCTGAACAGGGACGAAGGGATCACGGTGGTAATGATCACCCATGAACCGGATATGGCGGTCTACGCGAAACGGCAGGTCCATTTCCGAGATGGCATGATCGTGGTCGATGAGCACAACGGGGGTAGAGCCTGATGCTCTGGAACATGATCCTGCTGGCCTTGAGGGAGATCAGGCGAAACGTCATGCGTTCCTTTTTGACGGTGCTGGGTATCGTCATCGGCGTCGGGGCGGTCATCACCATGGTGACGATCGGCGGCGGCGCGACCCTCCAGGTCCAGCAGCAGATCGCGAGCATGGGCAGCAACATGCTCATGGTGAGCCCGGGGAAGAGGCTCGGGCCGGGCCAGTCATCGGGCAATGTGCCTTTCAAGGAGGCCGATGTGGAGGCCATCATGCGGGAGGTGAGTTCCATCGCCGCCGTGGCGCCTGTTTCATCACAATCGGTCCAGGCGATACTGGGGAATCAGAACTGGGCGACCCAGGTGACGGGGAGCGACAACAATTACTTCTATATAACGAAGAGGTCCGTCGCGACGGGCAGGCAGTTCAGCGAGAGCGAGCTGCGCTCGGGCGCCGCGGTCTGTGTCGTCGGCGAGACGGTGCGCAAGAAGCTTTTCGGCGGCCAGGACGCGCTGGGTGAGAAGCTTCGTCTCCAGAAGCTTTCCTGTGAGGTGATCGGCATCCTGGCGGAGAAGGGCCAGAGCACGATGGGGCAGGACCAGGACGACGTCGTGGTGATCCCCATTCGGACCCTCCAGCGGCGCATCACCGGAAATCAGGAGATAAGCCTCATCCAGGTCTCCGTGCAGGACGGGGCATCGACGGACAAGGCGCGGCAGGACATTTCAAAACTCATGCGCGAAAGGCGGCATCTCGCCCCGAGCGATGACGACAACTTCAACGTCATGGACATGAAGGAGATCGCAAAGATGCTCACAAGCACCACGGAGCTCCTCACGGCGCTCCTCAGCGCCGTGGCGGCGGTGAGCCTCCTCGTCGGCGGCATAGGGATCATGAACATCATGCTCGTATCCGTCACGGAGAGGACCCGGGAGATCGGTGTTCGCCTCGCCATCGGCGCCCTCGAGCGCGAAGTGCTCACACAGTTCCTCGTTGAGGCCGTGGTGCTCTCCTCCCTGGGAGGCATCATAGGGATAATTCTGGCGCTTATCGCGTCGGTGTGGCTGGGTGGTGTCCTGCACGTTCCCTTCGTTTTCAACGCCCCCATCATATTCGTATCCTTCCTCTTCTCCGCGGCGGTTGGTATGATCTTCGGCTACTTTCCCGCCCTCAAAGCGGCCCGCCTCGACCCCATCGAGGCCCTGAGGCACGAGTAAGGACGGTTTCAGGTCTCATGTTTCAAGTCTCAGGGAGGAAAGGCCGTTTCGAGTTGCGAGTTGCGGGTTGAAGGCCGCAGAAGGAATACAAATTATCCCTTACGGTTTGTTCGAACTCTTTGCAGAAGAATAATTGTAGTAAATACAACTACAGTTGTAGTAAAATTCGCTACAGTTGATTATGAATGATGTTCTGAACAGCATTTTCGGTTCAAAGACAAGGGTGAAGATATTGGTTTGGTTCTTCACCCATGCTGATGAAGAGTACTTCGTGCGGCAAGTTGCGCCAATCCTTCAGGAAGACCCGACAAATGTGAGTCGGGAAATGGCCAGACTCGAAAAGGTGGGTATCCTCGTCTCCGCCCGGGCGGGGAACCTTAAACAGTTTCGAGTGAACAGGAGTTGTTCCTTCTTTGACGAACTTAAGGGGCTCATTCTTAAGACTGCGGGAGTCGCGGGACAGATCAAGTCTTTGCTTGAAGCCGTGAAGGGGATCGAGTTTGCCTTCATTTATGGTTCCTTCGCCGGTGGCCGGGAGAACGCCGACAGCGATGTCGATCTCCTGATAGTTGGCGACGTTGATCTCAACGTGATCGATGCGGCATTGCAGAGACTGGAGAAAGCTTTAGGGAGAAGCGTTAACTACGTACTGTATGATCCCCAGGAATTCAAAGAGAAGGTGACGACGAAAGACGGGTTCATCTCCAATGTCCTTGATGGCGAGAAGATCGCCCTTGTAGGAGATCTTCGTGGGCTATAAGAGACTTGAAGCTCAGGGATCCATTGAGAGAATTTCCTCAAACCCGAAGCAGATCTCTGTTAATCTTGCAAGGGCGAGAAGAGATCTGATGGTGGCGAGGGCAAATCTTGAGATCGACGAAGCCTGGGCCCATACGATCGCCTATCATGCCATGCTCAGGGCCGGAAGAGCCCTCATGTTCTCCCATGGTTACCGACCGAAGGGTAAGGATCAACACAGAACTGTCGTTGAATTCTGCGCTGCCGTTCTGGGCGAGGGATTCAGGACACTCATAAACCGGTTCAATAGGATGAGGACCAAGAGGCATCAGTTCATCTATGACCCGGAGAGGCCAATCCCGAAAACGGAAGCGGCGCAGTCTCTCAAGAGCGCGGAGGATTTTGTCGCCGGGATTGCTGAAAGGATGATTGAAGAAGCCAAGAAGGATAACATCTTTTAGCCGTCTTCGATACGTCAGGCAACAACCCCGTCGAGACACTCCCTGGGACACGAGTAAAGACGGTTTCAAGCTTCGGGATGGGCTGAGTCTTCCCGGTTCGATGTACAGTCCCATCCGACAACGACGGTCGACAGGTAATCCATTGATTGTAAACACAAAACGGAAACACAATCCCGGTAATACAGAATGTGTGCTTTCTGTATGACAATTATCTCTTAAGTTTTTTCTCCGCCTTTCGATAACTCTCTCATGAAGATGAACATAGTGCTCACCAGGGAGGTGAAAAACAATTCGGGAATGGGCACAGGTCACAAAGAGCCCCGGCGAGATCGCCGGGAGAAAAAATCCTAGAAAAGGAGAAAAACCATGGGAGACATTTCTTTAACATCAGGCATGAGGTCGAACCTCCTGTCCCTCCAGTCAACAGTCAAATTGCTCGACAGGACACAGGAAAGATTGGCCACGGGCAAAAAGGTTAACTCAGCTCTGGACAATCCGACGAACTTTTTCACCGCGCAGTCACATACTTCACGCGCCAATGACCTTTTGAGCTTCAAGGATGCCATTTCAGAGGCGATCCAGACCGTCAAGGCGGCAGACGCGGCCATTACCGGTATCAAGACGCTGATCGAATCCGCGAAGGCACTCGCGGAAGACGCCAAGGGCGTTCTCAATGAGTCATCATACAGCCAGACCCTGACAATCGACAGCATCACCAGCCTTGCCGGCGGCAACACGATATCAATCGGTGGTTCCACCTTTACCGCGGTGACCTCGGCCGGTTCCCAGGCGCTCGGTGACCAAAACTTCTACATTGGAGCCACTGCTGCTGACACGGCGGCAAACCTCGCGGCCGCTATCAACAGCTTCGGTGAAACGAAGGATATGAACGCCGGGGTTGCCGGTGTCACGCTCACCATTACTGCGGCAAGCGGCACCTCTCTGGAAGATGGAGATGTTGCCTTTGACGCGGCACTGAGTTCAGTTTTCTCGGAATCCTCCATCGGAAGTGGCACGGAACTGGCGGACAAGGTCGCTCAGTACGCGAGGACGATGGACCAGTTGAACGACCTCAGGAGCGACGCCTTCTACAAAGGCAAAAACCTCCTGAGCGCGTCGGACAACATGACGGTGCGTTTCGGCAACAACCACACCCTGGTGGTCAATTCCTTCGACGGCACTGTGTCCGGCCTGAGCCTCAACGCGACGGCGAATGTGGGTTGGAACAGTGAGACAAACATTCAGGTCGATATCGACAAGCTCAACACAGCCCTCGATACGCTGAAGGT
>JAAYAK010000063.1 GCA_012719415.1 Syntrophorhabdus sp. | reverse complement strand
AGGGACATGCTCAGCTACTACATCCCGGAACGCAGGATCCTCATAGCCACCGAATCGGCGGGTTGCCGCAGCCAGACGGGGCAGATCGTCAGCGAGTTCCTCGTCGACTTCGACGCCTACGTAGGCTCGCTCAAACGTCTTGCCACAGTCGACGTGGACATTCTCTGCCAGGGTCATCATTTCGTCTACACGGGCAGCGACGTTGCCGAGTTCTTCGAGGCATCATTGGAGGCCGCCTTTGCGTTCCGCCGGCGTGTTGTGGAATTGCTGGCGATCGAGAATGATTCGGTGGAGAGGGTTGTCGAACGTATCAAGAAGGAGGAGTATGACCCGAATCCCGGGCCCAAGCAACCTGAGAAGGCATATCTCCTGAATCTCAAGACACGGGTCGCGCACCTTGCGGGCAGAAGGGGCTGATGAAACGGAAGTGAGGCATCACGAGGACCCGGCGCCGACGAGTCGGACCCCGTGGCGTTTGGTCCCATACTCCGCAATAATATTGGCTTTAGGCGACGAAAACAGTTGACACGTCATGCCTAATAATAGTTAGATATACGGGCATGTGAATTTTTTAATTTTTCAAAAAAATCACTTTATAGGAGGGGCTGTATGGACATAAAGACAATCGGAGTTTTGGGTGCCGGCGTTATGGGTAACGGTATTGCTCAGGTTGCCTCGATGGCGGGCTACAACGTCATCCTGAGGGACATCGAGGACAGGTTCGTTGAAGGCGGGATCAAGAACATAGACAAGTTCCTCGCAAAGACCGTCGAAAAGGGCAAGATGTCGGCCGACGACAAGGCGGCCATCATGGGCAGGATAAAGGGCACCACCGATATGGGGGCCATGAAGGACGCCGACTTCGTCGTCGAGGTCGTTGTCGAGATAATGGATATAAAGAAGAAGGTCTTCGCCGAACTCGACGAGATAACGAAACCGGACGTCATCCTCTCCTCGAACACGTCATCCATGTCGCTCACAGAGATGGCGACGGCAACGAAAAGACCCGATAAGGTCGTGGGCATGCACTTCTTCAACCCCGTTCCCCTCATGAAGCTCGTCGAGGTCATCCGCGGCGTCCAGACAAGTGACGCGACCGTGGCGGCCACGATCGACCTCACGAGGAAGTTCGGAAAGGAGCCCGTTGAGGTCAGGGTCGACATACCCGGCTTCCTCGTCAACAGACTCATGGTCCCCCACTTCATCGAAGCCATCAAGCTGTACGAGCAAGGCATTGCCTCCAAGGAAGACATCGACAAGGCAGCAAAACTTGGGCTCAACTACCCCATGGGGCCTTTCGAACTGATGGACCTCACCGGACTCGACATCAACCTCCACGTTCAGCAGTATTTCTATGACAACCTGCCGAAGGAACTGAAATGGGATCCCCCCCTGACGCTCAAGAACCTGGTGAAGTCAGGCACCCTCGGCCGCAAGAACGGCAAAGGCTGGTACGACTACTCGAAGTAAGACGCTCATAAAGGAGGGCTCCCATGGCCTACGAAACTATTATAGTTGAGAAAGAGGCACCGGTCGGGATCATCAAGCTGAACCGGCCTCCGGTGAACCCCTTGAGTGTCCAGTCATACTACGACCTCTACGACGCGATCGTCGACCTCGAGAACGACAGCTCCATCGGCGCCATCATCATCACCGGTAATGGCGACAAGGCTTTCGGGGCCGGTCTCGACGTGAAAGATGTCATGGGAAAATCCGCGGTGGAAACACTCGACTTCCTCTGGACCGCTCCGAGGAAGACATTTGACAAACTCACATCCATTGCAAAACCCACGATCGCCGCCGTTTTCGGCCTGGTCCTTGGCGGCGGGTGCGAAGTGGCGATCTGCTGCGACTTCAGGATCGCCTCGGAAGACACGGTGTTCGGTGTCCCCGAGATCAACCTCGGCATAATGCCCGGCTCCGGCGCGACTCAGCGTCTTCCCCGGCTCGTGGGGCTTCCCAAGGCCAAGGAGATGCTCTTCTTCGGCGACAACGTGAACGCCGAGGAGGCATACAGGGTTGGTCTGGCCAACAAGGTCGTGCCGAAGGATCAGCTGATGGAAGAGGCCAGGAAATGGGCCTCCAAGCTCGCCGCCAAACCCAAGGCGGCCCTGGCACTTATCAAGAAATGTGTCGACACCGGTATGGACACCGACATAGCAACGGGGCTGACCCTGGAGATGGATTCCTTCTCGATAGCATTCACATCCGAGGATGGCCGCGAAGGCATCAATGCGTTCGTCGAGAAGAGAAAGCCCAATTACAAGGGAAAATAACGGGCGTAGCGATATTCAATCAGGAGGAAACAGTAAAAACAGGATAAACCGGCGCGCTGCCTGATCGAACAGTCTCACGATTGACTGGAGCCGGAAAAGCGCCCTGATTTAACAAAATATTTAGGAGGAGGTAGCTTCATGAAGACTTTTTCGAAGGTGTACATCCCTTACAACGGCTACTATTCAACCCCATTCACCCGTTGGCAGGGAAGCATGCAGAACGAGAACCCGATCGAACTGGGGGCAAAGACTGCAAGAAGATGGTTCCTGGAGAAGAAGAAGATCGATCCGACCGTCATCGATTATCTCTACTACGGGGTGTCCATCGCCCATAAATACCTGTTCTACAGCCACAACTGGGCGGCGGGTATGCTGACGGACAACAAGAAGAATGTGCCCGGCCTCATGGTCAACCAGGCCTGCACAACCTCGACAACCATTTTGGGCCTTCTGGCAAAGGACATCGAACTCGATGTCTACGATGTCGGTTTTGGCCTCATGTCGGACCGCTGCTCCAATGGCCCGCACACGATTTGGCCGAACCCCATGGGTCCCGGCGGTGAGGTCCTCCATGAGAACTGGATGATGGACAACTTCAACAGCGACCCCAACGTCACCCCGCCGACAAAGATGGTGGGTACGGCTGAAAACGTCGCCAAGCTGGAAGGATTCACCAAGGAACAGTCCGACGCAGTCGTGCTTCGGCGTTATGAGCAGTACATGATGTCACAGGCAAATGATCGGGAATTCCAGAAGAAGTACATGTTCCCCGCGGAAGT
>JAAYAK010000062.1 GCA_012719415.1 Syntrophorhabdus sp. | reverse complement strand
CCATCCTCGTGAGCGGGGTCGGAGCCGTAAACTATGCCTATAGCTCCGAGGCTTCCTGGGGCGGTGCAAGCGGCTCTCTCGCGTATGGCTTTCCGACGACCGATGTCTTCTCCAAGGGTGGGGTCAACGCGACCATCACCTTCACCGTAACCAACAAAGGCGGTTCGTTATCAGTGAGCAGCATTTCATGGTGGTAAAGGAAACAGGCAAGGGGGCATGACTCTATGACAAGGTTCTTTGTGTTGTTCTCGGTTTTCCTCGCGATTGCCGTCTTTGATGTTTCAGCGCAGGAATGCAGGCGCATTCAGCCCATCGCGAGCCCTACCGCGGCGGATACACCCATCGTCGAGGGGGCGACAAAGGTCAAGGAGGTCCGCGCCGTCGACCGTCAGGTCGTGGAGAATACGATGCGGCAGATAGCCGACTCCTGGAATACGCCGGAGATGGCAAAAATGCTGGCGGCAGGTTTCTACGACAGGGACAGGCTCATGGATTCGATGAACGCGAACGCCCCCGTCGATGCCCGGCTCAGAATCCTCTCCGTCGGGAGCCACCGGGTGCTGAGACAGGAGATCAAACGGGAGTCGGATGGCGACCGCCTCATCAGCCGGGTTTCCGTCATCGCGAAGTCCCAGATAGAGTACAACGACCCCGTGAACGGTTTCCAGAAGCGACAGGGGGAACAGGAGTACATCATAAAGATCACCCAGAGAGAGGCTGCCCGGTGAGAACAATAACGCTCTTTGCATTCGTGCTGATCACGGTCTTTGCCGCCTTCGCGTTGCCGGCATCCGCCCAGGAGGCCACGGCACTCAAGGACTGGTCGATCATCATGGAGAACACCTCGCGATACGAGACATATGATTTCTACGGCAATCCGGCGGGAAGTCCCTACCAGGACACGGGAGGGCAGTACTACGACGAGATGAACGCCGCCTTCTCCCGCCAGCTCTCCCCCTACGAATCCTTTTCGGGCAGGTTCGACGTGCTCTACAACGATTCCCGCTACAGGAGCCGGCACAACGGCCTTGTCCTCGAACGGGGAACACTCGCCTGGGAAAAGGGTGACACCGCCCTTCCCTTCCGGGCCCAGCTGGGGGACAATTTTTCCTTTATCAGCCTGAGGACCATGCAGAGGTCCCTCAAGGGCTTTCAGCTCGAGTTCCAGCCTGAGGTCTCCCAGCGGCGCAAGCAGTCCTTCCTCTTCTTCACCGGCACCGGCGTCGACGACTACAGGGACTTCACTCCCATCAACAACCTCTTCAGCGGCGGTTCGTACCTCATCGAGGACAGTATCTTCGGGCATTACTCCCTTAACCTCGTCCAGAACCACCAGGCGAGCGAGATCGTGGACGGCCTCGGAACCCGCAACCAGCTCGTCACGAGCATGACGGGCGAAAAGGTCTTCTCCTTCTCCGGACAAAAGGTGACCCTCGAGGGGGAGGCGGGCTATTTCTCGGGAGACTACGACATAAGCGCCACGGAGGCGAGGACGGGGAAGTCGGGGCTTGGCTTCTTCGGCCAGGTGACGGGAGAGACCGGTACCCCCTTTACCTACCGGTTAAGATACGAGGATTACGGTGATGACTACAAGCCCAACGGCGCCATTGTGAACAGGGATTACAGGGCCTCCGAGGCCCACGCGGCATGGCGTTTCCAGAAGGGGCTCAACCTGCGCGGGCGTCTGCAGCGCTTCACCGACGGGGTGAACTCCGGCAATCCCACCGACACGTCCGTCGCGGGGTTGAGCCTCACGGGCCCCATGGCGATCACCTTTTTGCCGGGACTGACGACCGGTCTCGACGCCTTCATCCAGGATGTGAAAAACCGGGACAGGACCACGAACGCGAGGACGACGTCGCTCAACATGAACTTCAGCATGCCCGTCAGGACCTGGGCGGCAAAGCTCGCTCTCATCGGAAGGCATATCGAGAACTTCACCGAAGCGGTGAACTGGCAGGAGCAGCGTTCCTACGAGGCGAACGTGAGCGCCACGCGCGCGATCGCCTTCGCCGGGTTCAAGGGCAGTATCACCCCGGGCGTCATCTACCAGAACATGGGGGGCAACGGAACCGACCGTGACAATTACGGCGCCAACCTGGCGCTTCAGCTTTTGCGCGCGGCGCACCAGTTCGGCTTCGACTGCAGGGTCTTCTCCCAGAACGTCTATGTGCCGGGAACGTCGAACGACATGAACAACAGCGCTGCCGTCAACTACCGCTTCACCATGGGACCCCACGTCCTCGGGCTCGAGCTGAACTACTACGACCGCGATCCGACACCAGGCAGGGTGACGGGCCGGTCCGCGACACAGGCCTATAAGGCGGCTGTTTTCTACACCCTGAAGTTCGAGAAGGAGGCAGGCAAGCCCCTGTCGTCGGCCTTCCGCCGCCTCGTGGAGGCACCGGCCGCCACGGATGCGCGCACGGCTCCCGCCCCGCAGAGGGGAATGCTTGCGAGTCCCTTCGCCATTGGTCGACCGCTTAAAGATACGATGGAAGGTCTCGCCGCGCAGGGCATCACCGGCGGGGTTGCCCAGCCGGGCCTGGTTGTCTACGAGGCACGGCTTCTTCCCGAGATCGACCAGAGGCAGCGCCTGGGACTTGTCCACGACGACAAGACCGTGACAAAGGTGGCGCTCGTCATCGACTTTGACGACGTGGGCAACCCGGAAACGGTCCGGCAGACCTTCGAGCGAGTCCGGTCGATTCTCCTGAAACGTTTCGGGGCGCCACTCGACACGGTGGAACAGGGCAAATTCGGCCCCACCTTCGCCAGGGATGTGAACAACGGGAGCTTCGTCCGTATCACCGAATGGCGGACAGACAAGGGTACCGTCCGTTTCGGCATACCCCAGCGCCTCGACCGCCAGATACGCATGGAACTCCAGCACGCGCCCGCGTTCCCATCACGGACCGATACCTTCTGGAGCGTGGAAGAGATAATGTAGCGACGTGAAAGCGGTATTCCAACGGCCGGGCGGACGGGTGTCCGTCCGGCCGTTCATCATTTCACCCTCAGGTTCATCTGTATCTCCATCCT
>JAAYAK010000061.1 GCA_012719415.1 Syntrophorhabdus sp. | reverse complement strand
TATCAGGCGGATAAAGAAGCTCGATGTGGGTGTGGAGGTGTATTTCAACAACGACACCATCGTCGAGGTGGACGAGGCGCATGTGACGGAAACGGGGAAGATACTCCGGGGAGAAGGGATACAGTGCAGCGTCCATGCACCCTTCATGGACCTCAGCCCCGGTGCCGTCGACCGGGACGTGAGGACCATTACGAAGGAGAAGTTGAAGAAAACGGTCGCGATGGCCAACCATCTCGGCGCCCTGGGCGTAGTCTGTCACCCGGGGTACGACAGATGGCGGTTTGGAGACTATATCGATATCTGGCTGGAGGGAAGCGTCGATACGTGGAGCGAGGTCCTGGCGGTGGCGGGCGACAAGATCCCCATCATGCTGGAGAACGTTTTCGAAGAGGAACCGCTGAGCTTCCTCGAGCTTTTCAAGTGTATGAAGCCAAAAAATATGTATTTTTGCTTTGATTCAGGACACTTCAATCTATTTACTAAAGTATCGCTTGAAGTATGGCTCTCACAACTTGGTAATTATGTAAGAGAAATGCACTTACACGACAATCATGGCACGAGGGATGACCATTTCCCCATCGGGGAGGGAATCTTTCCCTTCCGGGAACTGAAGGGTTTTCTCAAGGCCCGGGGTGATGAGATCGTATTGACTGCTGAGGTCCACGACGAGTCTCGCGCGACTGAGGCAATAAAAAATCTAAAGGAGTACGTGGCATAGCATGGCTCACAGGATCGAGATATCATGCAGGGAAGGGCTTCGGGACGTTCCAGGGGAGAAACTGAAGAGAAGGATCAAATCCGACCTCGGGATAGAGGTTGAGGACGCGCGGGTCGTGGATGTCTATACCATAGATGCCGCCTTGGACCCCCAAATTTTGTCCATTCTCAGGGACGATGCCTTTGTCGACCCCGTTGTTCACAGGGGGCTTCTCGACGCAGCGACCCCCACCGATGCCGATTGGGTTGTTGAGGTTGGCTACAAACCCGGTGTCACGGACAACGTGGGCAGGACGGCGAAGGAGGTCGTGGAGGCAATGGCCGGCAGACCCTTCGAGAACGGCGAGGCGGTCTACAACTCCAGGATGTACTTTCTCAAGGGCCAGCTTTCTGAGGACGACGTGCACAGGATAGCGGTGGACATACTCGCCAACGTGCTCATAAACCGTTACAGCCTGAAGGACAGGGTCCGGTATGACAGGGAGGGCGGAATGGGGACCTTCGTCCCCAGGGTGGCCATCGCGACGGAGCCCGTCGTGGAGAACATAGATGTTGCCTCTCTCTCCATCGATGAACTGATGCGCATAAACAGGGAGCGGACCTGGGCCCTTTCCCGGGATGAGCTTCTCGCCGTGAAGGCTTATTTCGCCGACGCGGCCGTCGTGGCGGCGCGGCAGGCGGTGGGGCTGGACGGGCGGCCCACGGACGTGGAGATAGAGGCCATCGCCCAGACCTGGTCGGAGCATTGCAAGCACAAGATATTCAACGCCCGCATCGAATACGAGGACGAGGGCAGGGTAGAGACCATAGACAGCATCTTCAAGACCTATGTTGTAGGGTCCACGGAAGAGATCCGGAGGAGGAAAGGCAGGAACGATCTCTGTCTCTCCGTTTTCAAGGACAACGCCGGCGTCATCAAGTTCAATCGCAGACACAATCTTGCCTTCAAGGTGGAGACGCACAACACGCCGTCGGCCCTCGACCCGTACGGTGGCGCCCTGACGGGGATCGTCGGTGTCAACCGGGACCCCTTCGGCACGGGCAAGGGCGCGCGGCTCGTGTTCAACACCGATGTCTTCTGCTTCGCCGACCCCGATCACAGGGGCGGGATACCTCCCCGGCTCCTTCACCCCAAGAGGGTCCTGGAAGGGGTCCGTGAGGGTGTCGAGCACGGGGGCAACAAGAGCGGTATCCCGACGGTCAATGGCTCCCTCGTCTTCGACGAGAACTATCTCGGCAAGCCCCTCGTGTTCTGCGGAACCTGCGGCATCATGCCCGTCACGATACGGGGTGAGGCATCGTATCTCAAGCAGGCCAACGTTGGCGACCACATCGTCATGGTGGGCGGCAGGATCGGCAAGGACGGCATCCACGGCGCCACTTTCTCGTCGGAGGAACTCTCCGAGGTGTCTCCCACGAGTGCCGTGCAGATAGGCGATCCCATCACCCAGAAGCGCATGACCGATTTCCTGCTCATCGCCAGGGACAGGGGACTGTACAGCTCCATCACCGACAACGGGGCGGGCGGCCTTTCGTCGTCAGTGGGTGAGATGGCCACCGACACGAACGGGTGTGTCATGCACCTCGAGAGGGCGCCCCTCAAGTATCACGGTCTCTCCCCCTGGGAGATCCTCTTGTCTGAGGCACAGGAGCGCATGACCGTGGCCGTGCCGCCGGAGAAGCTTGCTGAGTTCCTCGAACTGTCCCGCAAGATGAGCGTCCTCTCGACGGTGCTCGGCGAGTTCACCGACAGCGGGCGTTTCCACGTTCTTTACGATGGCACGACGGTGGGCTACCTCGATATGGAATTCCTCCACGAGGGCCTGCCGAAGATGAACCTCAAGGCAAAGTGGGAGCGCAGGATGGTCGACGAAGAGCCCCTTGCCGAACCCGCCGATTACGCGGAGACGCTCGCGTCCGTCCTTCGCCGCTGGAACGTGTGCAGCAAGGAGTACGTGGTGCGCCAGTACGACCACGAGGTGCAGGGTTCGAGCGTCGCGAAACCCCTCACGGGGAGGCACAACGACGGTCCCGCCGACGCGGGGGTGGTGCGCCCGGACCTCACGAGCGCGAACGGCGCTGTCATCAGTCACGGGATATGCCCGAAATACAGCCGTTTCGACACGTACAACATGGTAGCCTGCGCCATAGACGAGGCCATAAGGAACAATATTGCCGCAGGCGGCTCCCTGAAGAGGATGGCATTGCTCGACAACTTCTGCTGGTCCGACCCGGTGCTGTCCGAGAAGAACCCCGAGGGACCCTACAAGCTTGCCCAGCTCGTTCGCGCCAACAGGGCCCTCTACGACTACACGACCCTCTTCGGCACCCCCTGCATCTCGGGGAAGGACAGCATGAAGAACGATTACATGCACAACGATATAAAGATATCGGTTCCCCAGACCGTTCTCGTTTCCTGCATCTCCGTCATCGATGACGTGGAGAGGGTCGTCACCATGGACATGAAGGACCCTGGTGATCTTATCGTCGTTATCGGCACCACTTACGGGGAGATGGGGGGAAGCGAGTATTTCGCCCGATTCGGGCGGGTAGGGAACATTGCCCCCCGCGTGCGCGGGAAAGAGGCGAAGAAGACCTTCCAGGCACTGGAGAAGGCCATCAAGGCGGGTCTCATCCGCTCCTGCCACGATATCTCCGACGGCGGCCTCGCCTGCTGTCTTGCCGAGAGCGCCTTCGCCGGGGACAGGGGCATCGAGGTCGACCTCACGGCAGTCCCCACTTCAGGTGTGCACCGCGACGACATCCTCCTCTTCTCCGAATCGGCAAGCAGGTTCGTCGCGACCGTCAGGGAAGGTGACCTTGACGCCTTCAAGAAGGTATTCAAAGGTGTTTCGTACGGAGTGATAGGAAAGGTGCGGGCAGGAGACAGGTTCCAGGTGAGGGGCCTTGGCGGAAACGCCATCATCGACACGACCATCGGCTACCTGAAAGAAGCCTGGCAAGCGCCCTTCAAGGAAATATTCGAATAGCCAGGGTGCACCGGACGAATTGGCCGGTATACTCCTGGAATCTATGACGTTATGGAAAAATGAGATCGGCCGGTTCCCGTGGCGGGAATCCGGCCGTTGTCTTCTTATTTTTCTAACGCTCAAGCGGTTCAAGCGCTCAAGCGGTTCAAGCCGCCTTTAGTTGACTGCCTGCAGCAGCTGCGTTTTTATCCTGTTCGCGCCGTCGACATACACCTTCTTCGGTTTGAAGCTTTCCAGCTCGTGTTCCTCGAAGCTGGCATAGGTTGCAATTATGATGATGTCGCCTTTTTTTGCCTTATGGGCGGCTGCTCCGTTGATACAGATGACGCCCGAATCCTTGTCGCCCCGTATGGCGTATGTGCTGAAGC
>JAAYAK010000060.1 GCA_012719415.1 Syntrophorhabdus sp. | reverse complement strand
GGAGGGACACTCATTCTCTCCCCTTTTTTCCTCGGTAGGATCTCCCTTTCTATTCGCCCTTGCCGTATCATCGTCGTCCTCACAGAACGTGCCTCCCCCCGCCTCCTCGCCTACGCGGTCCCGGTGCTGATGCTCTTCTCGCTCGCCTGGCTCGCGGTCGTCGACTTCCGGTTCGCCACCAGCTGCTGGGAGGGCTACCACTTCTGGATACCTGTGGTGGAGTACGTCTGGTACATCCAGTACACGATCTTCCCGCTCTGATGAGGAAACCGGCCCGACGAAGAACGAGACGGCGGCGCCCGCCGCCAGCGCCCGGATGGGGCGGGAGACGTCGCCGCCCGGCAAGCTCCAGGCGGCCCCTCAATGGCTACGTCGACCGGGTGTGGCCTCCCCCCCTCGAATAATGCGAGGGAGGGGGTGCGGGGAACGACTTCCCCGCAGGGGAAGGAGTTAGAGCACCGCGAGGCTGCGGCGAATCCGTGGCGTTTCAACCCCCACGAAACACCGATCCTCTCAATCTCAGGTGGCAGATGTCGGACACCTCAAAACGGAAGATGTCCGATATGTCCGATAAATGTCCGATAAATGTCCATTATCTATCAGGCCCTGTCATCGTATCAGGCGTTCCCGGGAGGCAACCGGGCTAAAACGTACTTTCTGCCCCTCCTCGCACCGACTGCCTCCAACAAGCCACGATGGACGAGATCGAGAAGATCACGGTATCGGGTCTTCTCCGATACCCCCGGAGCAATCGATGCATAGTCTACAGCTGTTATAGCGCCGTGCTCCCTGGCAAAGGACATCGCCTGCAGCTGCCGCTCGTTCAGGCCGATGGCCCGCAGAGAACTCTCGGTAAACCGCAGGTCTTTTCGCATGCGCACAATGAACCCGAAGGAATCGCTTTGAAATTCAGGTTCCGGGAGCCCGGCCTCTGCGAGTGCATCCACAATTCGCCCGATGCCGGAACCATACCGTTCGACAAACCCGGCGAGGTAAAATATCTTTGCTATGAGAGGGTTGCGCAGGAACGAGTAGTGCTCGGTCTTGAGCATCTCAATCGTGATTCCCTGGGGCAGAGAGCCCGGGTTGTGGAACCGTATAGCGTCATCATAGATGCGTATCTGGGTCTGGATGTCGGTGTTGAAATAATCCCGGTGGATAAGCGCGTTAAGGAGCGCTTCACGAATTGCCAGTAACGGATAGTCCCAGATCTCCTTGCGCTGAAAGGACTCCTGCATTGCATCCGCCGAAATCTCATATCGGACATCGATGAAACTTTTCACCCGCTCCTCCGCCCTCGTGAATTGCTGGATGAGGTTCCCGGAGAACTCCTCATCGCCGATGATGATATCTCCCCCCTTGAATCGGCCGACCCGGGTGGTGGTGTTGACAAAGAACCGTTGCGGCTCTCTGCCGAAGAGCATAATGGCGGCATTGGTCAATTTGCCATTGACAGTAAGTTCTAAGCGGCGCAGAATCGAGTCCACGGGCTCTTCTTCATCCGCAGTATCAAGCCGGTTCGACCGCTTTGCCAGACGAACGAACATCCTGACCACCCCGGGATCGATATCGTCGATGGAGTAGTCGCCGGTGACCGTATCCCAGGTAATCCCGGATTTGCTGATGAGAAAGTGAACAAGCTCCTGTCCCGCAAGGTCGAATGTGTTGCTTCCGCTACGCCGATAATACCGACCGTCGCACGAGACCGGGACAGGGGAAGGCGAGACCGTGATGCTGATGATCTCTTTTCCTGCGACCGTTTCAGCGACAACGGAGGGGGTGATACTAAGTTTGTTTCGGATCTTGTTGGGCAGTTCTCGCAAGAGCCGCTTCACCTGATGGATGCCGACCGGTCTTCCGGCATCATCGATGCCTATCTTAAGCACCCCGCCGCTTGTATTTGCAAATGCGCAGAGGGTCTTGAGACATTCGTCCTTCCAGGACTCCTTGAATTCAACGTTCTGGCTCTCGATCATGGTGGATACGGTTGACTGTTGATAGTACATCGGCGGTCATTCTCTTATAGACTTCCCGCCGATCAGGGCGAAGCGATTGGGGTTTCCCGGTGATG
>JAAYAK010000059.1 GCA_012719415.1 Syntrophorhabdus sp. | reverse complement strand
AGCCCTATCCTGTTGCGCTCCACCTCGGTTATGACGATCTGCTCGATGTCCGGTCTCTTTCCCTCGATGGCGAAGGATTCCCTCAGGCGGATGTAGGGAACGATCTCTCCCCGTATGTTCGCGATGTCCCTGCCGTGGGACTTGTCGACATCGGTCCGGGAGAGCTCGACGCACTCCTGGACGATGGTGAGGGGAAGGATGAAGAACTGCTTGTCTATCTCCACGAGGAGACCCTCGATGATGGCAAGGGTGAGGGGGAGCTTCAGGGTGACCGTCGTTCCCTCTCCCTTCTCGGAGCTTATCTCGACGGTGCCCCTCAGGTTGTCGATGGTCCTCTTGACCACGTCCATCCCGACGCCCCTGCCGGAGACGTTCGTTACCTTCTCCGAGGTGGAGAAGCCCGGGGCAAAGATGAGGGAGAATATCTCCTTGTCCTGCAGCTCCGTGTCGGGACCGATGAGGCCCTTCTCCACGGCCTTCCTGCGTATCACTTCCTTGTCGATGCCCGCCCCGTCGTCGGTTATCTCGATGAGGACGTAGGCGCCGGAGTGTCGCGCCGCTATGTGGAGCATGCCTGCCCTCGGCTTGCCGACGGACTCGCGCACGTCGGGGGGCTCGATGCCGTGGTCGATGGAATTGCGGATGAGGTGGACCAGAGGGTCGTTGAGCCTTTCGATGACGGTCTTGTCGAGTTCCGTCTCGGCGCCTTCCGTCGTCATCTCCACCTCCCTGCCCAGGTCCTGGGAGAGGTCGCGCACGAGCCTCTTGAACCGTCCGAAGGTCGTCCCGATGGGGAGCATTCTGATGTTGAGGGTGTTGTCCCTGAGGTCACCCGTCAGGCGCTCGACCTCCTCGGCTATCGATACCAGTTCGGGGTTGTCGAACATCGATGCCATCTGGGTGAGACGCGCCTGGACGGTGACGAGCTCGCCGACGAGGTTGACGAGGGTGTCGAGCTTCTCCGCGGGGACGCGGATGCTCGATGCCGCCTCCTCCTCTCTCCTCGGGGCCTTCTTCACCTTCTTCAGGTGCTCCTGCTCGATGAGGGCGGACTCCACCTTGGCCTGCGACACGAGGCCCTTGTCGACGAGGATCTCGCCGATCTTCTTCTTCTCCGAGAGGGTCTGCGTGAGCTCTTCGCTCCTGATATCGTGTCTCTCGACGAGGATCTCGCCGATCTTCTTCGTCTCTTCCTCCGCCATGAGGGAGGCGTCCTCGCTGTCTATCATGGTGATGTCGACGGTGCTTGACTCGTCCATGAAGATGAAGACGTCCTTTATCGCGTCGAGACCCCTGTCCGTCGTGAGGACGATGTCCCAGGAGACGTAGCATCTCTCGGGATCGATCTCTTCAAGGGGGGGAATGGTGTCAAGGTTCGCGAAGACGTTGCACTCGCCGAGGAACTGCAGCTCTCCTATCAGAAGGAGCGGGTTCGTTCCCGTCAGGAATATGTCCGCCGAGGGAGAGAACCGTATCCGGTAGGTGCACTCGGGTCTGTGTTGGGGTGACGACGAAGCCTCTTGCGCCTGTGAATCTGTGTTCGGGTTTTGGGTGGGGGTTTGCTGGAGGTTCCCTCCGTCGGCAATGCGGCGGAAGGAATCGATCAGTGTCTGTGCGTCCTGCGGCAAAGAGGCTTCGTCGGAGGGGGCTTCTATCATGAGACGTATGAGGTCCCGGGCCTTGAGCGTGAGGCTCACGAGCTCTTCGGTCACGGGGAGCTTCCCTTCCCGTACGTCGTCGAAAACCGTTTCTATCGTGTGGGTGAACTGGGCCACGTTGTCGAAACCGAACATGGCGCCGGATCCCTTTATCGTATGGAGCGACCGGAACACCCTGCCTATCAGTTCCGAGTCGGAGGGGTTCTCCTCGAGTTCCAGGAGTGCCGCCTCGAGGTCAGAAAGGAGCTCGAAGGCCTCCTCGATGAAAGTCTGTGCGTGATTGTCCATCATCTCGTCACCTCGCTGTCTTTTCTCTGCCAGAAACACGTGTCCTGCGTCTCCGGCATGCACCCGAGATCGCGCTTAAGGCCGCCCGATGAGATGACCCGGGAGACCGCGGGCGAGCAGTTGCTGACCCGCATCGCTTTTCCTTCGCTGACCGATCTCCTGTGGGCAGCGCAGAGGAGCTGGAAGAGGGAGACATCGCAATCGGTGACGTAGGCAAGGTCAACCGTGAGGTTGTCACCACCCCCGATCTCCCGCGCGAGGACGCCCTTGAGGTCTACCGCGTTCTGGATGGTTGTATCGCCGTAGAGCGTCAGAGTAGTGCCATTTTCCGTGTGTTCGACCTTGCTATCCATTCTTCGATCCCTCCCGGCGTAGTTTTACTGACATACTCCTTTTGTCGCCAGTTACCGATCTCGGCTTACCCGTTTTTCGCCCATTCCTGCGTAAGAATCTTCCCATAATCATGTCAGAATAGTCCTACAGACGAAAAGACCGTTGCAACCGCTTGAACCGCTTGAACCGCTTGAACGTTGAAAGAAAAAGACAAAAGAGCAGGGCCCGGCTCCCGGTTGTCATCCGGGGGGCCGGGCCGTGCTCTTGTCTCTTATCTTTTGCCTTTCCCGCTCAAGCGGTTCAAGCGGTT
>JAAYAK010000058.1 GCA_012719415.1 Syntrophorhabdus sp. | reverse complement strand
GATGGCGAGACCGGGACGGGCGTTGAGCTCCAGGAGCAGCGGACCCCTGTCGCGGTCGATGACCATATCCGCTCCTATGTAGCCAAGCCCCGTCATTTCCAGGGAGCGCGCCGCCATGAGGAGCATCTCTTCCCAGTGCGGGACGTTTATTCCGCTTACGGGATTTCCCGTGTCGGGGTGGTGGGTCACGATGGAAGACCTGTGGACGGCGGTGATCGTGAGGCCGCGGGCAAGGTCGATGCCGGCACCGATAGCGCCGCCATGGAGGTTTGCCTTGCCGTCTGACGCCGCCGTGGGCAGACGGACCATGGCCATGATGGGGACCCCGCGATAGACGACGACCCTGATATCAGGTACTCCCCGGTATGTGACAGGGGTGAAGATGTCATCGGGGTGGATGAGCGCCTCGATGATGGCCTGGTCATCATGACCTTCCAGCGAAAAGACCCCGGACAGGATGTCCGCTACGTGATATCGAAGCCCGGTGATCGTGATGGTCCTGCCGCTTTCGGTGATGAGATCGGTCTCATTTCTCTCCTTCACGAGGACGATCCCGCTACCCCCCGAGCCCCGGGCGGGTTTGACGACGAAGGAGTCCCTGTCGCGGATGATCGAGTCAAGTCTCTTCACGTCCCCATGCTTCATGATGACGCCGTACATCTCCGGTGTGGGGATGCCTTGCAGGGCCGCCAGCTCTTTCGTGACGACCTTGTTGTCGACGAGAGGGAAGCGCGAGCGGGGGTTTTTGGCCATGATGATCTCGGCATTGCGAGTGTTCATACCGAGGACGCCTGTTTCCTGCAGTCGTCTGAAGGGATGGGGTATCATCGGTCAGTGCTCCCGAAGGAGCGAAAACGGACCAGTTCCGACAGACGGTACCCGGTGTACCGGCCCACGAGGATTTGCAGCCCCATGACGAAGAGGAGGAGTTCGGGGTAGACGAAGAAGGTGATCTGCAGGACCTCCCATTGGATGATGAGGTATGTGATCACCGAGACCGCGGCGCTTCCCGCGGCCGTCTGCAGCGCCGTCCTCATTCCATGCTCCTCGACAACAACGTAGAAGCGTTCTATCGTCATGGTAAGGATGACGAAGGGGAGGAGACCCACGGCCATGAATTGCCTTACCCCGAACCTGTTGCCCACAAGAGCGAGGATGATGAAGCAGGATATCACGAGGCTTACGAGGACGGACATCCTGGGGATGAGAAGCAACCGCATTCTGTTCAGGTATCGTCGCGCCGCGTACCCGATGGCGATTATCGCGGCGAAGATGGCGAGACCGTAACCAAGCCCGGTGCTCCTGAAGGCAAGAGCCATGAGCACGGGCATGAATATCCCGAAGGTCTGGAAACCGACCATGTTGCGAAGCAGCGCGATGAGGAGCGCCCCGAGGGGCACGAGCAGCAGTATCCTGAAGGTCTGTTGAAACTCTGGAGGGACCCTGAAGAGGGACCACACGTCAAGAAACCTGTCGGACCGGGTGACCTTCTCGAAGAAGATGCGCCATCGGCCCATAATGTCCCGGGTCAGCTCAAAGCGCTTCATGGAAAGCCTGCCGCCGGAGGTCCTGACGGCCGACATCCCTCCGGCACTCAGGGGGAGGAACCTCTTGTCCGAGGGGACCACCTCCATGCTTTCGGGATCTATGTGCTCCCAGCCCTGTCCCGTCCACGCCTCAACCCAGGGGAATGTGGTGTCCGTGACCCCTTCGGCAAGGGCCATACCCTCCACGGTCCTCGCGGGAACACTGACAGCGGCCAGAAGGATGAGGAGCCTCGTAATGTCATCGTACCCTTCCAACGCTTTATCGAGTCTCGTGAGGTTGGGATCGTTGCCGGAACCGGCGGCGCCGACCCTTGCAAATCCGAGGACCACCTGTATCCGCGTGGAAAGGGGCATGACGCGCCATTGACCCGTCAGTTCCTCGACGAGCGCTATCTGCTCGTCCGCGATACCGTAGGGATAGGATCGTCGCGGCGGCACGACGGTTCCTTCGGCCCCCCTGTGTTGGAAAAGGATGGTGGCCCTGTACGATATGTATTCACCATCCTTCGGCGGTTTGCCTGACCAGACGCCGATGCGGTTGTCATATTCCTTGAGAAGGTTGAAATTCATCGATCCCGATCCGATGAATTCTTCGAGTATGATCTGACCATGCTGTTGTGACGGCAATGAGAGGAGAAAGAGCGGGTCTTTCCCGGTTCCCTGCAGGACTCCATCGAAGCGAAAGGTCCATACGTGATCAGGCCGGGCGGGAGTGACGGGATATCCCAGGGAAACGATCCGGTAGGCGACAATGATGAGCGATATGGCCATGAGTGCCAGGGCAGCGGCCAGTGCCGGTCGTTTCATCGGTCGTCCTCTGTGCCCTCTGCTTCCGGAGGTCTCGTGAAGGACCGCGAAGGATCCACGAGAAAGTTGCCCGTGATGACGTTTCTGCCGATGAGCATGGGGTATCTCATGTGCGAGCGATCGTTGAGGTTGACCCGGGCCCGCAGCTTCCTTGAGGCGATGCACAGCTCCATTTCCACAACGGGCCGCTTCTTTCTCGATCCCGACGTGCGGATATGTTTCCAGTCGACAATGGAGGCCGTGATGGTGGCGCCGCCCCACTGGGGCGGGAGGGTGAAGGTAACGGTGGAGTCTTCCACACGTATGTTCCTGGCGTCGAGGGATGTTGTCGCGGCCCCCGTGTCGACGCGCGCCGGGACCGTGAAACCGTAGGGCAATATTCTGACGTACTCTTCAGCCCCTATGACGGGTTTGCCCATCTCACCCAGGGTATGCTCGGGAAAGACGAAGATAAGGAACAGGAGTGCCGGGACAACGAAGCAGAGGACGTGATTGCTTCTTTCCCGGAAGATGTGCTTGACGATCACAGGGTGTATTATAGCATATAGCCTGCGCGCGGTTGATAAAAAAGCCGCGCCCCCGGCGGTCACATATGATATAATGAACTGGTACGGGCGGAAAGATGACGACGGTGCGCTTACCTTCAGTGAGCGGGATGTTCTATCCCGACGATCCCGTTCTTTTGAGAAAGGATATCGAGACCTACCTGAAAGGGGCCGAGGTCGAACCCATCCCGGGGCGGGTCCATGCGATAGTCTGTCCCCATGCCGGATACGTGTATTCGGGACAGGTGGCGGCCTTCGCCTACAAGGCTGTTTCCAAACTCCCTGTCGACAGCGTCATCGTCATCGCCCCGAGCCACAGGGCATATTTCG
>JAAYAK010000057.1 GCA_012719415.1 Syntrophorhabdus sp. | reverse complement strand
GGCATATCCTGCCCCGATTGCCACATGCCTTACATGCGGGAGAAAGGCAGGAAGTACAGCTCCCATTGGGTGACAAGCCCCATGAAACACGTCGACGCGTCCTGCCGGCGATGCCACCCCGAAGAGGCGAAATGGATCCTCAATCGCGTGAAGGCAACACAGAAGAGCGTCTGGGAACTGCAGCACACCGCTGGTACAACGGTCGCGAAGGCCCACGAGGCCGTGGCCAGGGCGGCCTCTCTGGCCGAAACGAACAAGGCGGAGTTGGAGAGGGCGAAGGAACACCTTAGAAAAGCACAGTGGTACTGGGATTTTGTCGCCGCCGAGAACAGCATGGGTTTCCACAACCCGGCCCTGTGCCTCAACATCCTCGGCCAGTCCATCGATCTCGCCCACAAAGCGAGGGAGGCGGCGGGAAAGGCGGCGGGAAGCATCCCGTGACAGCAGCGGGATTACTCTCCATCTGTCCATGTCGCGAGAACCTTCAGATCGCATGCTAAATAATATAATGGATACACTACCTTAGATGCAGTCGCAACCCTCTGTTCTGTTGCGCTTGCCGGTTTCCTTGCTATAATTGTTATAACTCTTACAGAGTGTCAGGGCGGAGAAGACGTGACGGGGGTTTGTCTTCTCCAACTGTAATTGGGACATAAAACGGGATTGCGTTCGAACGAGAAAAGCCGTGACCATCGGTTAACTGGTCACACCGGCTGGCGCGGGCGCAGAATCCCACCGGAAATGATCGCAAGGGGGCATCGTGGATAATCCCGGTACTGCGGGAAAGAAAACGGCGCGGCGGAATGTTCCGTCATCACTTCGCCGACCGGATACCCAGGAAGCCCTGGAGCAGCGTGTACAGCAGCGGACGGCCCAGCTGTCGGAGTTGAACGCGCTCCTCAGACAGGAGATCGCGGAGCGAAGAAAGATGGAAGCTGCTCTGCAGGATTCCAGGGAACGGTTGCGTCACCTGAGCATACATCTCCAGAAGATCAGGGAAGATGAGCGCACCTCACTCTCACGCGAACTCCATGACGAATTCGGTCAAACCTTGACAGGCATGAAGCTGGACGTAAGCTGGATAAAGAGAAAGGTCGCCGCCGATGACGGACTTGTGGTGGAGCGACTCAATTCCCTGCTGACGGCCCTCGACCACACTATCATTGCCGTCCAGCAGATGTCAGCCAGGCTCCGGCCTGTGGCCCTCGACGATTTCGGCCTCAGGGACGCGGTGGAGCTCGCCGCAAGGGATGTCACGAAAAGAACGAACATTGCGTGTCACATCGTTTCCGAGCCCCACAACATGACCCTTGATGACACCGTGACCACGGAGGCATTCCGGATCCTGCAGGAAGCCCTTACGAACGTCGTGCGCCATTCCGGGGCGCGTGAGGTCACGATACTCCTCAGAAAACGGAAGAATGTCTTCACCATGGAGATAAGTGACAACGGAAAGGGCATCAAGAAGAAGGACCTGGTGAACCCCAGGTCCATCGGCCTGACGGGCATGCACGAACGGGCGCACGCACTGGGCGGGACGCTCGTCATCATGGGTATGCGGGGTAAAGGCACCTCGATCACCGTTACCGTTCCGCTCCGTCCCGTCGGGCGCGACAACCGAAGGGGAATAGACCGATGATGCGAGTCATTATCGCCGACGACCACCCCGTGGTACTCAAGGGCCTCAAGGAGATCCTGCAGGAGAATTTCAGCGGCATGACCTTCGATGAAGTGCGAAGAGGCTACGAGTTGATCAACAAGATCCACCAGAATGATTATAACCTGGTCCTTCTCGATATCTCACTTCCCGATATAAATGGCCTCGAGGTGCTCAAGGAGATCAAGAAGAGAAGGACGCGCCTGCCCGTTCTCATCGTGAGCATGTATCCAGAGGAGCAGTACGCCATCAGATCCATCAAGGCCGGTGCCCAGGGATACATAACGAAGCGGAGCGCGTCGGAGGAACTGGTAGCCGCGGTCAACAAGATACTGTCGGGCAAGAGATACATCAATCCGGCATTTGCCGAACAGATGGTCATCGATTTCGAGTCCGACACGGAGGCTCCACCTCACGAGAAGCTTTCCATCCGTGAGATGCAGGTGATGAAGATGGTGGCAAGTGGGTTGACGAACAAGGAAATAGCCGATCAGCTCCACCTCAGCATCAATACCGTCCGGACATACCGGGTGCGTATCCTGGAGAAGATCTCCGTCAGAAAGACCAACGAATTGATCTGGTACGCGGTGAAATACGGCCTCGTCGAGTGAAGACGGCAACCGCCTGAGCAGCCCCAGCCGTTTGAAATACATCGAAGACCATCAAGCCACCGCAAGATCCCCGAGGGATACCCCCGGGAGGTCATCGAACAAGAAACGATGACACGTCGTTTGAACGAAACTACCACAGAATAAATGTCGATTTCGTGACAGACAGGGGCGGGATCCTGTTGTAAGGTCTGTATGAGAGGGGTCTTACGGTCGCGGAGCGTTTCCCCGGGACAACATCATTGGCCTTTCGACGGTGCATTGCGGAAATGACCGACAGACAGGGCAAGAAGAAGGTCACATTCAAGCTCCATGAGCCATCGGCACAGGAGGTTCTCATGGCAGGGAGCCTCGGCGACAGCACCGAGACCACAAGGCCGTTCAGGAAATGCAAGGATGGAACATGGAGGACAACGTTGAGACTCGACCCGGGCATCCACGAGTACCGCATAATAGTGAGCGGCATCGGAGGGGATGGGTCCGGTCCCGCGGTCGGGAGGACGGGCGCTTCTGGCGTTTTCAATTGTGTCGTATGGGTGTGAAGCGAAGTCCCAGGTTCAAGGTTCCAGGTTCAACGGGGTGAAGGCGGTTTATCTGCCCCCTATTCCCTCATCTCTGTCCCCTGTGCTACACTGTGGGGCAGAGGGATCATGGGAAAAACGATCAGACCGGGACTCCGCGTTCTTCTCATGCTCATGCTGTGCCTTCTTGTCTCCGGTTGCGTGACACCCGCCGGGTTTGATGAAGCGGCGTGGAGAAAGAAGGTGGACGCGGCGCGCACGGAGGATCTTTACGCGCCGCATCACGGGGACGGGGAGTACTTCAACCCCTGGATGCCGATGGAGGAAAAGGGGTTCCTGCGTTTCCTGAAATGGAAGCTCTCGTTCTCCCGGGAATACTCTGCGGAGGAAAGGGATTTCCTGCCCGCTTTCATTCCCGACGCCCTGGGGCGCGTCAGGGCGGCGCCCGAGGGTGACCTTCTCCTTTGGATAGGACACGCCACCTTTCTTATCCGCCTCAACTCCCGGTTCTGGCTGACGGATCCCATGCTCTCCGACAGGGCGCTCCTGCCCCGAAGAAAGACCCGTCCCGCCGTGACGCTGGAAGAGTTGAAGGACCTCGGTGTGCCCCGGCTCAACGTCGTCATATCCCACAATCATTACGATCACCTGGACGGACAGACCATCAAAGCCCTGCCGGACAGCACGCGCTTCTTCGTACCCCTGGGCATGAAGGAATTCCTCGCGAAACTCGGAAAGAACGACGTCGTCGAGATGGACTGGTGGCAAAGCGTCGACGCGGGTGACGGAACAAAGGTCGTCTGCCTGCCGGCGCAGCACTGGTCGCGCCGGATCGGCCAGACCGCGAACAGCACGCTCTGGGCAAGTTTCCTCATCATCTCTCCGAAGAACACGGTCTATTACGGCGGGGACAGCGGGTACTTCGTGGGTTTCCGAGAGATAGGCAGGCGCTATCCCGGGATAGACTACGCGCTGATACCGGTGACCGCCTACCATCCGCGGTGGTTCATGCACTACTCTCACATGGATACCGATGAATCCATCGACGCATTCGACGATCTGGGGGCCCGGTATTTCGTGCCCACCCAGTGGGGCACCTTTCATCTCGGCGATGATCCGCCGGGATTTCCCGCCATTGACCTGAAGAGAAGGATCGCCGCGAGGAACATCGACCCCTCAAGGTTCCTCATCATGGATATCGGTGAAACGCTGCCGTTGTCGGGACGATCGGAATGATCTCCCGCCGCGTGCCACATGGCCGGCTGCGGCAGGGAGGAATCCACAACCTTCGCGACCCCGGAAGGCAAGGTGACGGTAAAGCGGGAGGAGGGGGTCTCATTTGATCCACAAAAGGTCTTTCCTTATCCAACCGGTATCACCCCATTCGTCGCGGAGCCTCAACCAGTTCTTTTTGGAAGAGATGACCCTGTACGTGTAATACTTGAGAGCCGGGCTGTCCTTGACGGTGGAATACCGTGTGCCGGGCCCCTTGCGCACACGTGCTTTCTCCACCTTCACGACGGCGCATCGGTACCCGTGAGTGACGAGGCTCCTGTGTATCCAGTATGTGTCGCCATCGCAATCCCGTACGGCATACCACCTCTTGTCCGTGGATTGCCCCACCTTCTCAAGGGGCATATACCTGTAGACCTGCCACGCCACATCATGACCCTTTCCGGGCCCCGATCTCAGGTTCGCCTTTGACACCGTGACGCACAGCGCCGCCGAGGACGACGCGAGGACAAGAACAGCCAGAATGACAACTACGGAGAAGATGGCAGATCTCGTCTTCATGAACAGTCCCTCCCTGTGCTCTTCGCGTTATGGTGACGTTATTTTAGTCTGTCGGGAAGGATATGTCGGTAAAACAGCTTACAGGGAAAAAATTATCGGATGCCCAGGGTCACTGCGCGGTGTCCGGCCCTCCGGGGCATATCACCACGGACGCAGGTCGGACACCGGGTGCCTCCCCCGGAAAAGAGCGATAGGCCCCGCAGGACTCACGCGGCCTGCTGGACCTATCGCTCTTTTCTCCCTGAAACCCTCGGGCCCGAAACCTGCGGCCTTCCTCAGTAAGGATACACATATACCCTGGGCGGCGGCGGATAATAGTAGTACACCCTCGGAGGCGGGGGAGGTGGAGGAGGCGACACGACATACACGGGAGCCGGTCGCGTCAGGGTGCTTCCGATGATGGTCCCCGCGACGAGTCCGCTCGTAACTCCCACAAGACCCCAGGCCGCGCCTGTGCAACAGGACCCGCGGTAGTGTGGTCTGTGATGATATCTGCCCCGGGCATCACTGACGGCAGGCATGACAGCGATCATAACGACCGCTAGCACAAGAGCAACCAAAACCGCTTTTTTCATAACCCCTCCACCTATCGAGATTCTGTGATGCTTTGTTGCGCATTTGTAAAGCAAGAACGATACCATCCGGTGATCCGTCTCAAAGTCATCGATAATCCAAGTCTTTTTGACACGCAGCCGGCGAGGGCAAAAGATGGGTAGGCAAGATCTGTCGACATTCGACCTAAGATGCGACATTACCGTCGACAGGGCACAGCGATTGACAACCTCCTGAAAACGTACTAAGGTAAACCATCATTCGGGAGGACATGGTCTCAGCCGGCACAGAAGAACCGATCATCACCGTGGGTGTTGCGGACAGGCAACCGGAAGCGAAGGGCCGTTTCAACGGCCCCTACGTGATCGAAGGGACACGTCCGATATCGGGACCCTTTCACGCGAGAGCGGCCGCATCGGGGATAAAGCTGTTCAATGAACAAGGCGAACTCGTTGCCGACTCTTCCAGGGTACGGCTCACCGCCAGGGAAGCCTCCACTTTCACACTCTCCGACGTCACCATCGGCATCCGGTTCCACTGGGAACGCAAGGAAGACCAGGCCTTTCAGGGAAATCTCGTGCTCGAGTCCCGCGGGGACGGCACCATGGCCGTCATTAACGAGATTCCCGTCGAGGACTATCTTGTAAGCGTCATCTCCTCGGAGATGAGCGGGCGGGCACCCTTTGAGTTCCTGAAGGCCCACGCCATCATGTCACGGAGCTGGCTCATGGCAGCACTCGGACAGAAAGGCGCGCCGCGGGCGGCCACGAGGTCCGCGGAGGGTGCGGGAGAGCTTGTCCGCTGGTACAACAGGGAGGACCACGACATCTTCGATGTCTGCGCCGATGACCATTGCCAGCGATACCAGGGCATCACGAAGATCATATCCGGTGACGCCGCCCGGGCCGTGAGGGAAACCAGAGGGCTCGTCCTGTTCCACGGGGACATCGTCTGTGACGCCCGGTACTACAAGGCCTGCGGCGGCCGTACAGAGAACTACGAGACCGCCTGGGAGGATGTCCGTATCCCCTACCTTGTCAGCGTTGCCGATGGGCACGATACCGGGGGTCCCATCCTGTCCGAAGAGGATGCGGCGCGCTGGATATTCTCATCCCCCGACGCGTACTGCAACACGAATGACACGGCTCTCCTTGCCGGGATACTCCCCGGCTTCGACCAGGAAACGGTGAACTTCTTCCGCTGGAAGGTGGAATACTCCCGGGACGAACTCGAAGAGATCATCAGGCAGAGATCGGGAGTGGACCTGGGCAATCTCATCGATCTCATGCCCCTTGAAAGAGGACCATCGGGGCGAATTTTCCGCCTCAGGATAACGGGAACGAAGGGAAGCGTCATCATAGGCAAGGAACTGGAGATACGCAGATGGCTCTCGACAAGCCATCTTTACAGCAGCGCCTTTGTCGTTTCCACGGTGGGTCCGCCGGGCGGCCTGCCCGAAAGGTTCATTCTCAACGGGGCCGGATGGGGCCATGGCGTCGGCCTGTGCCAGATAGGCGCCGCGGTCATGGCGACGAAGGGGTTCACGGCACCGCAGATACTGGAACACTATTTCACGGGAGCGCGGATAGAGAGGATGTACTGAAGGGCATCCATCAAAGGTTTCGAAACTCCATGGCAAAGAAAAGGTTCAAAACGGCATTCATCCTCGGCGCGGGACTGGGAACGCGGCTGCGGCCGCTGACGGAACACCTGCCCAAACCGCTTCTTCCGCTGAACGGACGGCCCATCATCACCTATGCCATGGACCATCTCATCGGGGCAGGCATCGAGCGGTTCATCGTGAACACCCATCATCGGCCGGAGGCGTACGGGGAAACCTTTCCCGATGCCAGGTGGCGGCATGTTCCCATCATCTTCAGGCACGAACCGACGCTCCTCGATACCGCCGGAGGGCTCAAGAACATCGAGGACCTTCTCGCCGGTGACGGGGCGATCCTCTGCTATAACGGCGATATCCTGTCAGATATGCCTCTCATGGGACTCATCGCCGCGCATGAGAAGGACCGAGCCGACGCCTCGCTTCTCTTGAGGAGCGATGGCCCTCTTCGCAACGTCGATATCGACAGCTCGGGGACCATATGCGATATGCGGCACGTGCTGGGGACCAGAGGCGTGGCGCAGTGTTTGTTTACGGGCATCTACGCCGTGGAAACCTCTCTCCTCAACCACATGGAGCCTGGCAGGATAGAATCGGTCGTCGATGTCTTCCTGCGGAGGATAGCGGCACAGCCCGGCTCCATAAGGGGGATCGTTGTCGATGAAGGGACGTGGTGCGACATCGGTTCCGTCGAGATCTACCGGAAAACAGATGCCCGGATGAAAGAAGCAGGAAGGATGGAAGTCAATGGAACATGACCATATCGTGGCCTTTGCCCGCAGGACGACCGGCATCGACGCGTCGGGTCCCGCCGCGGTGGCAGCCCTTGACGCGCGCGGTTCGGACCGGACCTTCTACCGCTTCTCCTGGGGGGAAGGCAGGTCGGTGATCGTCATCGACTACGACCCCGGAAGAAAGGAGAACTCCTACTATGCCGACATAGCCCGTTACCTGCGGAGCATGCGCGTTCCCGTCCCTGAGGTGATGGGCCACGACCCCGAGGCCCATCTCATGGTGCTGGAAGACCTGGGAAGCAAAGACCTCCACGCCTTCGCCGGAGAGGATTGGCCGACGCGGCGCGTCCTGTACCAGAAGACCCTCACGGCGGCAAGAAGGCTCCACTCCATAGCGGAAAAGGACTTTCCCTCGGACAGCGTGAAACTCATGGACGGTTTCGGGCCCGAGCTCTATCTCTTTGAGCAGAACTATTTCCTCGAGCATTTCGTGAGGAACCATTGCGATGTAGCCCTCGAACCCGCCTTTGAATCACGGCTTATGTCGGAACTCTCCCGCCTGACCGATGACCTTTGCTCCCCGCAACGCTGCCTCGTTCACCGCGACCTCCAGTCCCAGAACGTCATGGTTCTGGGTTCGGAGCCGTACTTCATCGATTTCCAGGGTATGCGCTTCGGGAACCCTTTCTACGACCTGGGCTCACTCCTGTGTGACCCCTATGTCTCCTTCACCTCCGAGGAAAGAGAGGAACTCCTGTCGTTCTGCTACGTTCTGTCATCTCAGGAGCTCGACTGGGATGCCTTCCGGATGTCATTCTGGTCCGCCTCGGTGGAACGTCTCATGCAGGCCCTCGGGGCATATGGGTTCCTGGGCCGGACCAAAGGCCTCACGAGCTTTCTCGACCATATCCCGGCGGGCCTCAGCAATCTCTCAATGGCGGCCTCCCACGTTCCCTCCCTGCCCACCCTCGGCGACCTCATAAAGGAATGCTCAGTGGCGCTGGGCTGACAGATAGGACCAATAGGAGTTATAGGACCTATTGGACCTATTTTCCTATAGGTCCTATCCTCCCTGTCCCCTATCCTCCCTGTCCCCTATCC
>JAAYAK010000056.1 GCA_012719415.1 Syntrophorhabdus sp. | reverse complement strand
GACCTGCGACCTGCGACCTGTGACCTGCAACCTGCGACCTGTGACCTGTGACCTGCGACCTGCGACCTGTGACCTGCAACCTGCGACCTGTGACCTGTGACCTGCGACCTGCGACCTGTGACCTGCAACCTGCGACCTGTGACCTGTGACCTGCAACCTGCGACGCGATTGACACCTCCGGTGGCAAGAGCATAGAATAAGCCATGCTGAAGATCGGCGATATCGAGCTTCCCGTTCCCGTCATGCTTTCTCCCATGGCGGGGGTGAGCGATCTGCCGTTTCGTCTCATCACGCGGTCCTTCGGGTCGCCCCTTGCCTTCACGGAGATGATAGACATCAATGCCATTTCCCACAAGGACAGAAGGACCACTCACATGCTCAGCTCTTCGCCCGATGACAGGCCCCTGGGCGTGCAGTTCCTGGGGAACAGTCCGTCGCAGATACCGCTCGCGCTGGAGAGACTCTCCATGCACGCCTGCGACCTCATCGATTTCAACGCGGCCTGTCCCTCTCCGAAGGTCACGCGCAAGGGGAAAGGCGCCGCCCTCATGACGGACCCGAAAAGGCTTCGCGATATCCTTTCCGTACTGGTGCGGTCGACTCCGCTGCCGGTCGCCGTCAAGATCCGTGCCGGATGGGACGCCGGTTCCGTCAACGCCCGGGACGTGGCGCTCTATGCCCGGGATGCCGGCATCAGCGCCCTGTTCATACACGGAAGGACGAGGGAGCAGGGGTACAGCGGGGCCGTCGACTACGGGGTTATCAGGGAGGTCAGGAAGGCCCTCGACATCCCCGTCATAGCCTCGGGAGACAACCTGTCCGTCGACAGGGTCCGCAGGATGTTCGCCGAGACCGGCTGCGACGGCGTGGCCATCGCGCGCGGGGCCCTCGGCAACCCCTGGATATTCAGGGATGTCATGAGCTTCTTTCACGACGGGACGGTGCCGCCGGGGCCCGACGTTGCCGAACGTGCCGCCGTCATGAAGCGCCACCTCGACCTGTGCGTCTCGCACTGGGGGGAGAAGAGGGGCGTCGGTATCTTCCACAAGTTCTTCATCTGGTACACGAGGGGTCTTTCGGGCCTGCGGCCCCTTCGTGACAGGGCCTTCAGAACGGGCACGAAGGAAGGCCTCATCGAGGTGATCGACGAACTCGCGCAAAGACCTCCGGGACGCGGCCGGCCTGCGGGAAAAGGCGCGGTCGGCGCTCGTGGCTCTGGTGTCTCAAATTGTCTTGACTGACCTGCCGGGGGCTGGTAGCATTGACCATATTTTCCTGAGTTCCATTATCAAGGGAGGAGACATGTTCCGTTACGGAGAACGCACGGTCACGGGCGGAAGGGTGCGTCCGGCATGGTTCGCGCTGAGGGTTGCCGTCGTCATGGCTGCTGCGCTCGTCCTTTCCGGCTGTATCGACGATACCATATCCGTCACGGTGAAGCCCGACGGGAGCGGTACCATCGAAGAGACCGTTCTCATGGGCAACGAGTTCATAGAGATGATGCAGGAGATGAGCAAGGGCCTCGGCGAGGAAGGAAAGGACAAGACCGGGCAGACGTCCGCCCGGGATGACGCGAAGAAGCACGATGACGTCGTGGCGGGGATGATGGAGAAGGCGCGGAACAGTGCAAAGGATCTCGGAGAAGGGGTCCGCCTCGTCTCCGTGAAGCCGGCGAGGTCGGATTCGGCCAGCGGCTATACCGCGGTGTACGCTTTCAAGGATATCGGCAAGGTCATGCTGAATCAGAACCCGGGGAGCAAGACGCCCCTTAGCGATGCGGACAAGGAGAAAGACAAGGCCGGGGACGCCGGGAGCAAGGATACCCCCGGCAAGGACAGGATACGTTTCGTTTTTACAAAAGGGTCTCCGGCCAGGCTCGCCGTCCACATGCCTCCCCCGAAGCCGGCGGAGAAGGATGAAAAGGAAAAGACGGCGCCGAAGGAGCCGGCAAAGGACGACCCCAATGCCATCGAGATGATGAAGGCCATCTTCAAGGGCATGAGGGTCAGCATCGTTCTCGCTGTTGATGGTGATATCGTGAAGACGAACGCAACCCATCGCTCGGGTCGGAACATCACCCTCATAGAGATGGATTTCGGCAGGCTCCTCAACCATGCGGAGCTTCTCAAGAAGATCGACAGGGAAAAGCCGCAGTCCCTGGAGGAAATGAAGACGGCGCTGAAGAGCATCGAGGGAGTCAAGCTGGAATTTGAGGACCCCGTCGTCATCGACTTCAAGTGACGGCCCAATTCCTTGACTTTGCACTGGCAAACCATTAATTTAAGGATTGGTTTTAAAACAATCGCACAGGAGGCTTGAGCCAATGGTCAGGGCAAAATTGTGGTTCCGGTGTGCGGCGATGCACGATCCCGTGACTCCCATGGTCGCCCAGCCCTCGCTTGTCGGATGGGAGGCGAAGAGGCGCAGGGTGGACCTGACGATCGAGAGGTCTTTCAACGGGGAAGAGTTGGTCAGGCGCATGAAGGGATGGGTGACCACGGACCCGAAGGAGGTCATCGAGGTGGTCAGGAAGTACGGCCGGCTCAAGATCCTCGACGACCGCGAACTCGTGATCGAGGCGGATAGGGAAGAGGACGTGGAGAGCCTCAACAGGGAGCTCGCCGAGGTCTTCGGCGGCGAGGTCGATGTGGAGATAGTGAAAAGGTCGCGGTGAGCGGCCTCGTGCCGTCCCCCCATGCGGGACCGGGAAGAATGAACGCTTTTTTATGAAACACATCAGGAACTTCAGCATAATCGCGCACATCGACCACGGCAAATCGACCCTGGCCGACCGTCTGATCCAGTACACGAAGCTCGTTGATGACCGGCAGTTCCGGGACCAGATGCTCGACACCATGGACATCGAGCGGGAACGGGGCATCACCATCAAGAGCCAGACCGTCGATCTGCCCTATGTCGATGACAGGGGAGAGGAATATGAGCTCAACCTCATCGATACGCCGGGACATGTCGATTTTTCCTACGAGGTGTCGCGGGCGCTCGCGTCCTGCGAGGGGGTGCTCCTCCTTGTCGACGCCTCTCAGGGTGTCGAAGCCCAGACGCTGGGGAACCTCTACGCGGCGCTGGAGCACAACCTCGTCATCATCCCCGTCATCAACAAGATCGACCTTCCCGTGGCTGACGTGGGGCGTGTGAAGACAGAGATCGACAACGAGCTCGGGCTCGACCCGGACACGGCGATACTCTGTTCGGCAAAGGACGGCACCGGCATCGAAGACATCCTGCGCGCCATCGTGGACAGGATACCGCCGCCGACGGGGGATGCCGAAAAACCCCTGACGGCGCTTATCTTCGACGCGCACTACGATTCCTTTCGCGGCACGATAGTGAGCTGCCGCGTCTTCGACGGCACCGTGAGGCAGGGGGACACGATCCGGCTCATGTCCCAGGGAACCACGTACCGCGTCGAAGAGGTCGGCGTCTTTCGGATCAACCGCGAGCCGCAGAAGGAGCTGTCGGCAGGGGAGGTCGGCTACATCATAGCCGGGATAAAGACGGTGAGCGATACGAGGATCGGGGAAACGGTCACCCTCGATGCGCGGCCGGCGCCGCAGCCTCTTCCCGGCTTCAAGGACGTCAAGCCCGTCGTCTTTTCCTCCATCTATCCCATCGCGTCCGATGACTACCAGTCACTCCTCGAGGCGCTGGAGAAGTACAAGCTCAACGACGCTTCCCTCGTCTATCAGAAGGACTCTTCGGCGGCCCTCGGCCAGGGGTTCCGCTGCGGATACCTGGGTCTTTTGCACCTCGAGATCGTACAGGAGCGGCTCGAAAGAGAGTTCGACCAGTCCATCATCATGACCGCGCCGAGCGTGCAGTACCGTTTCCATCTCGACGACGGCACGGTGCTCGACGTCGACAATCCCCTCTATTATCCTGACCCCGGAACGATAAAGTCATCGGAGGAACCTTTCATCCGTGCCAGCATCCTCATACCCGAGCGATATGTCGGGGCCGTGATGAAGCTTTGCATGGAACGGCGGGGCGTCAATTCGCACATGAGCTATCCGACGCCGGGGCGCGTGGAGATAACCTTCGACATGCCTCTCGCCGAGGTCATCTTCGATTTCTATGACAGGCTCAAGAGCATCACCCAGGGGTACGGTTCCTTTGACTACGAACTCATCGATTATCGCGAAAGCAGTCTCGTGAAGCTCGATATCCTCGTGAACGGAGAGAAGGTGGATGCCCTGTCCATTCTCGTCCATCGCGACAGCGCCCGGGACAGGGCCGTCAGGATCTGCGACCGTCTCAAGGACGAGATACCGAGACAGCAGTTCAAGATAGCCATACAGGGTGCGATCGGGGGGAAGATCATATCCCGCTCGACCATCTCGGCGTACCGCAAGGATGTTACGGCGAAGTGCTACGGCGGTGACATCACCCGCAAGCGGAAGCTCCTGGAAAAGCAGAAAAAGGGCAAAAAAAGGATGCGCATCGTCGGCAACGTCGAGATTCCCCAGAGCGCCTTCCTCGCCGCCCTCAAAACTGACGATGAATAGGACGGGTCACCCCGGCCTCTACGTCCACGTGCCTTTCTGCAAGACAAAGTGCCCCTACTGCGATTTCTACTCTGTACTGGGAACGGAGCATGCCGGAAAATGGCTGAAGGCTGTTCTCGGGGAGGCATCCCTCAACAGCCCGGAATTTCCCCGGTTCGACTCACTCTACATCGGGGGCGGGACCCCGTCGCTTCTCGATGACGATGAGGTCGAGGGTCTGATAGCGGGTCTTCGTGGTGTCTTTCGGTTCGATGACACGACGGAGGTGACCATCGAACTCAACCCGGACGATGTGACGAAGGAGAAGCTTGCCCTGTACCGTTCACTTGGGGTGAACCGTGTCAGCCTTGGTGTCCAATCCTTCGACGGCGATGAGGTCCGCTTCCTGGGGAGGCGTCACAGCGGCCGGCAGGCTGAAGAAGCCGCCCGGCTTGTGGCGGAGGCGGGCTTCGCCGAATTCGGCATTGATCTCATCTATGGATTGCCGGGTCAGACCGTTCGGTCGTGGCGAAAGACGCTGCGTTTGGCTCTTTCCTATGGGCCTGCTCACCTGTCCTGCTACCAGCTTACCGTGGAGGGTGACACGCCCTTCTCCCGGCTGGCCCGGGAGGGGGGGCTCGCTCTTCCCGATGACGCGAGGGCGGCGAAGCTCTTTCTTGGCATGTCGGAGTACGTTACGGGACAGGGTTTCGTGCATTACGAGGTCTCCAATTTCGCGCGTGGGGAACAAAGCGTTTCACGCCACAACGTCAAGTACTGGCAGCACACACCCTATCTCGGCCTTGGGCCGTCCGCTCATTCTTTCTCCGGAAGAAGAAGATGGTGGAACCATCGCAATCTCGATGCGTACCTCGGTCAGTTGAACAGCGGTTCTTTTGCTGTGGAGGGCTCGGAAACGCTTTCCGAAGAACAGATGCGTCTTGAACGTCTCCTTTTCGGTTTCAGGACGATGTGGGGGGTGGAGCTGAAGGAATTGTCCGGAAAGGGTTGCGCGAACCGCCTGGAAGATCTCCAACAGAAGGGTTTTGTGGAAGTCCGTGGCGAGAGGATAGTCACGACCCTCACAGGTTACCTCTTTGCGGACAGGCTTCCATTAATGGTTTCCGAATAGCAGTTTACCGGAACAATTTTTTTATTGACAAAGATTTCGTAATACATTATCATAACTCAAGCTATGTTAAATAATTCACATATCTTAGACGGGAATAGCTTGAAATCAACGGTGTTTACGATTGGCCCGAATTCAGTGTGTGAAACAAAAGGGAGTTTTTTGGCGATAACGTGCATTATTTCACATAGCATCACTTAACGCGAAATTCACCTCCACAAGCTTCTCATAATAACCCCCCTTCCCCCTGGCACCCAACCAGGGGGTTTTTCTTTCCTTTACAACCACCGAGTTTTGTTGTAATCTCTACACGCAAAATGGACGTTTCAAGCGCAGACATGTACACGGGCGGGCTCATCGGGATGATCCTCTCGGCGGGACCGATGGCGAAAGCCGTGATGGTTATTCTTTTCTTCTTTTCCATCGTCGCCTGGACCATCATATTCATGAAGTATCGCCAGTACAGCAGGACGGAGGCCGAGGGCGACCGGTTCTTCAAGGCCGTAAAGGAGGCCGATTCCTTCAAGAAGCTCATCTCGGTGTACCGGGACAGCCAGGACAACGCCTTCTACCGCCTTGTACTAGCATGTTATAAGGAAGTGACCTCGAGACAGAAGGACAACCCCGGCAGGATCCGGAGGGAGGATATCCCCGCCATCGAGGACATGCTCAGGATCGCCATATCCGATGAATCGGTCAAGCTTGAACGGAGGCTTTCCTTCCTTGCCACCACGGCAAACACCGCGCCGTTCATAGGTCTTTTCGGAACCGTCTGGGGCATCATGGATTCCTTTCGTGAAATTGGTGTGCGGGGCACAACGAGCCTTGCCGTCGTGGCGCCCGGCATAAGCGAGGCGCTTATCGCCACGGCCCTGGGCCTGGCTACCGCCATACCAGCGGTTCTCGCATACAACTACTTCCTGGGAAGGCTCAAGAGGATCCTCTCTCGCATGGAGAATGCCGCGATCTACCTGGTGAATATCCTGGAGAAATGAAAACACGGGGCGATTCAAAGGGGCCGCTGTCGGAGATCAACGTCATTCCCCTCGTTGACGTCATGCTTGTGCTCCTCATCGTCTTTATGATAACGGCGCCCATGATGCAGCACGGTCTGGGCATCGACATCCCCAATGTGACGGCGAAGGCCCTTCCCGCCAAGGACGAGCCGCAGATCCTGAACATCACGAAGGACCAGAGGCTTATTCTCAACGAGAAAAAGATCGAAGCCAGGGACCTCAAGGCTGCCATACAGTTTCTCTTCGCCAACAAGGACAAGAAGGAGATATTCCTTCGCGCCGATAAGGATGTGCCCTACGGGTTCGTTGTGAGGTGCATGGGGACCATCAGGGAAGCCGGTGTCGACAAAGTGAACATAGTAACGAAGCCGCTGGATAGAAATGAGTGAAGAAGCCTGGACCAAAATGCTTGTTATATCGTTGGCCCTTCACATCATCGTGCTTGGCGTCTTTTCCATACCCATAAAATTCCCCTCCAGGAAGATCGACCTGTCCTCCGCGTATTCCGTCAACCTCGTGGGCAGCACGGGCAGCCTCGGAGGCGGATCGGCCGGGCCGAAGGCCGCGGTGCAATCGAAGCCCGAGCCGAAGCCCGATAAACCCGCACCGGTCGTCAAGGAAAAAAAGGCCCCGCCAAAGAAGCCGCAGCCGATCCAGAAAGAGGATGACGCCGTTTCCCTTTCCAAGAAAAAGGTCCCTCCGAAGACGAAGGCAACGAAGGAAGAGGTTGACCGGCTCGAAGAACGGATACGCAATATCAGGAAGAAGACGGATTACATAGACGTCGCCAAGGCCGGATCGGGCGGCTCCGGCAGAGGCACGGGTGCAGGCATGGGATTGCCCGGGACGGGCGGCGGTTCCGGCGCACCCCTTGATCCCGCGTTGCAGAAGTATCTTCTCGACGTTTACGAGAAGATAAAGAATGCCTGGAACGTTCCCGGCACGGCAAAAAGGGAACTGGAGACGATCGTCACGATCAAGGTGAGAAAGGACGGGCGCATCACCGATATCAACATCGAAAAACGCTCGGGCAACAGGGTATATGACGAATCCGTGCTTCGCGTCCTGAGGGCGGTGGAGCCGCTGCCCACCATCCCGCAATCCCTCAACGCCGATTCCCTGGAGATAGGGTTCCGGTTCGTTCCCGGAGGGATCTCGTGACGGTCCTGCAGAGCATCCTTATGGGTGCCGTGCAGGGCATAACGGAGTTTCTCCCCATCAGCAGCTCCGCCCATCTTATCGTCATCCCCTGGTTCTTCAATATCTCCCAGGGCAACATCAACCCGCTGACATATGATGTCATGCTCCACTTCGGGACACTCTTCGCCGTTATCCTCGTCTACGGCAAGAAGTTCTTCCGTGTCGTCATCGAGGGTCTTGTCGACTTTCGGGATGGCCGGGGCACGGATTCCATGCTCTTCAAAATGGCCATAGCCACCATCCCCGCGGTGGTCGCGGGTTTTCTCGGGAAGGACATCATAGAGACCTACCTCAGGGCGCCGTTCGTAGCCGCCTTCATGCTTGCCCTCGTGTCCATCCTCATGATCCTGTCCGAGAGGATCAACATCGAGAGGAGCGAGCTGACCATGCCCATCGCCATCGCGATAGGCGTGGCCCAGGCCGTCGCCCTCGTGCCCGGCACGTCACGAAGCGGTGTTACCATCACCATGGCCCTGCTTCTTGGTCTCAAGAAAAGCGAGGCCGTCGATTTTTCTTTTATGCTGTCCATACCCATCATCCTTGGGGTGTCGCTCTACGAAATGCGGCACGTCCACTTTCAGGGGGACGGGGTGTCCCTCTATGCCATGGGCATGCTTTCGGCCTTCGTCTTCGGAGCGGCCAGCCTCAAGTTCCTCATCGGGTACCTGAAGGGGCACACTCTCGATATCTTTGCCTACTACCGCATCGGCCTCGCCCTGGTCATCCTCGTCTTCTCCCTTGTCCCCCGCGTTTGACATCGGCGATCTGCCGCTTTACACTATGGCCATGGATGAGGACGATAAGGACAGGGACGCGAAGACCATCGAAAGTGGTTTTGTTCGTTATGACCCCGACAACCTTCCCTGCATGAAACTCTGTATCTGTGACATCATCCGGGAACTGCCCGAGCTGACCCCCGAAGACATTGCCAGGTTCAAAGACAGATAGAGCATCCTCGGGGCGCAGTCCCCTACCGCCCGGCGAGCTTCGAGCGACAACGCCGGACATGGTCTCGTTCCGGCAGGAGGTCCTGGAGTTCTACAGGCGCAACAGGCGCACCTTCCCCTGGAGGGAGAACATAACGCCATACAGGGTGGTCGTCTCGGAGATCATGCTTCAGCAGACCGGGGTTGAAAGGGTGAGGGAGAAGTATGAGCCTTTTGTCCGATCGCTGCCGGATTTCGCGTCCCTCGCAGCCGCGCCCCTGACGGACATAATGACGGCCTGGCAGGGCCTCGGTTATAACCGCAGGGCACTGTCGCTCAAGCGCCTTGCGGGGGTGGTGATGGAGAGGCATTCGGGCAGACTTCCCCGGGACCGGGGGCCGTTGCTCGACCTGCCGGGCGTCGGTGAGGCCACGGCGGGGGCCATAATGGCCTTCGCCTTCAATATGTCAGCGGTGTTCATTGAAACGAATATCAGGCGCGTCTTCATCCACCACTTCTTCCCCGGTGGGACGGAGGTCTCGGACCGGCAGATCATCCCTCTCGTCGAAGCGGCCCTCGACCCGTCGAACCCCCGGGATTGGTACTACGCCCTGATGGACTACGGGTCGTCGCTGGGAAGGGGCGGGTCCAATGCGAACAGGAGGAGCGCGCACTATTCAAAGCAGACCTCCTTCACCGGTTCCGACAGGGAATTGAGGGGAGAAGCGATCAGGGGGCTCCTCGCGCGCGGCCTCCTATCCGTCGAGGACATCGCCGCGGCCACGGGCCGCGACGCGGACCGGCTGGCGTCAGTGCTCGACACCATGGTCGGGGAGGGCCTTATTGTCCGGGAAAGGGGGGGCTACCGGATAGCCTGAGCCATGGCCGCCGCAGGGTCACCGATGGCCCTGAGCATTCCGTAATATACGACAAAGAATACAACGTGGAGCGCAAGCTGCTCGAGCCAGGTCAGCGATCCCGCTTTGTTGCCGAGAAGACCCTGCCCGGCGGTGGGCAGGGCGATAAAAAGCATGGAGAGCCAGAGGAACAGAACGTAGAGGGCCACGAGGGCGGGTGAAAGTGTATCAAGGTTCACGAACCGGGCCGCCACCGGGTAGATTGCGCCGAACACCCCGCTTGTCACGAGGTGCATGGGAATGCCGGCGGCGTACAGGGCCATCGAACTCTCCTTCACGCCGAACGTTCTCAGGAGAAAGCTCCCGTCGACCATGAACATGCTTGACCTGAAGAGCCGCGATCGGGCGGCCAGGTCGGACACAATGCCCATGACGACGCCGGCCGCAACACCGGCCAGAAACCCGGCAAACCCTTGCATGATGGTTCCTGACATCGTATGATCACCTCCACGGTTCGGAAATACCTCTTTCAAGTATAGCCTGTCACGGGGCAAAATCACCCTTTTTCTTGGACCGTCAAGGTATGGGGGAAAAGCGGGTGCCTGGCGCTTGGGAGCGAATTCTTTACGGACATTTGTAATTTCAAGCAGTTATGCCTTGATGCTTGACAAAAGGTCAATTGTGTATATCTTAATGGGACGTGGTATAGATCTTGAGATACCCAGTCTGGTAGAAAAAGGAGTGCTTATGTTCGATGTAACAGAAAAAGCCGGCGAGGTGATCAGGAAGCTCCTCGAAGGGAAAGGAGAACCCCAGTCGGTCAGGATAATGATGACCGAGGGCGGTTGATCGGGGCCCTCATTGGGCATGGCCCTGGATGGGCCGTTAGCGAGCGATGAGACATTTACGGAGAAGGGAGTCAAGTTCATCATTGATAAGGGTCTCTATGAAGAGGCAAAACCCATCAGCATTGATTTCGTCGAGTCCCCAATGGGCTCGGGTTTTCTTCTGAAATCGGCATTGTCGGGCAAGGGTGGTGATTGCTGCGCGTCGAGTTCAGGCGGCTGCGGCTCCGGCTGCAGCGGTTAAGAGGTCTGCGAGACAAGGGGCCGGGCTTTCGCGCGGCCCCTTTCCACATATGGCCGGTCAAGACCGTCACGATGCTCGCCGGTCATTTACTCTGGTATGATCTGTTCTTCGTGATGGTCCTGGCCGTCGCCTTTCCCTGGCTCATCAGGTATTGAACGGTTACGCGGTCGCCTTCCCGGATGCGGTCGACTGTTTTGTATCCCGTGAGCTTCGCCCCGCCGATGTCGAAGGTCATCCCCGCCTTCATCGATTCCACGACCATCGTCATCCCCAGGACATTGACCGATGTCACCCTGCCGGTGAACCTCTCGGTCTTCTGCCCCTTCTGCGGTTTGGGAGTGAGCGCGAAGACCTGGGAGGAGACGGCGAGGAACGCCGCCACCACAAAAAGAGAAATGATCACCTTTCTCATTATCGACCTCCTTCGGTTTGCGTGACCCTAAATCGGGTCGGGTCCATGACCTTCGTTCCATGGCGGCATACCTTGAAGAGAAGTGGGCCCGCGTAGCAGGCGTGCCGTCCTGTTCCCGGCACCTTCATCCCGAACTCTATCTTTCACACATGGTTCCTCAACATCAGTTCCACGGGATGGGGGTTCAGGAAATACTGCTCCTTCAGGTATGGTTTGTCGTATTTCCGCACATAATGGTTGAGGAGCGTGACGGGTACCACGAGCGGTATCAATCCCCGGTGGTACCTGTCGATCACCTCGAGAAGCTCTTTTTTCTCGTCGGCACTCAGCTCCTTCTTGAAGTAGCCCGCGATGTGATGGAGAGCGTTGGTGCTCTTCCGGCTTGTCGCGATCAGGCGAAGCCCGTCCATCAGGGTTTCGATATACGCATCGCCAAGGTCCTTCCCATACCGCTTCGCGTTGCCGACGAGCCTGCCCAGCGCCGACAGGTGTTTCGGGCTGTGCGCCATGACAAGGAGTTTATGGCGCGCATGGAACTCGACGAGACCCCCGAGCGAGCCCTTGCTTTTCGTGAACTCTCGCCATCTTTCGAAGACAAAGACGCGCTCGATGAAATTCTCCCGCAGCCCCGGGTCGTGCAGCCGGCCCTCATCCTCCACGGGTACGAGGGGGAACCTCTTCATGAAGGCCGCCGCGAAGATGCCCACCCCCCGGTGGACGGGCGGGCCCGAGCCGATGTAGACTTTGACACCCCGCATGCCGGAACTCGGAGATTTGGTCTTGAAGATATAGCCTGAGAGCTCCTGCCGTGCCAGTTCATCAAGCTTCACCTCAGCCCATTTCTTCATTGTCGCGGTATGGTCGATGCCTGTCCTGATCGTCACCAGTCGGGGATCGTCAACGCTGCCGGCAAGATGCATGGCCTCCCGGGGAACAGGCAGGCCGCATTCAACCTCGGGGCAGACGGGGACGTAGTCAAAAAATTGCCCCAGGGTGTCGGTTATGTATCGGTCCTGTTTGTGCGCACCATCGTAGCGGACCTTCCGCCCCAGAAGGCACGCGCTTACACCCATCCGTATCTTTCCCGGGGAGTTTTCCCGCAAACCCTTGTCGTTCCCTGCCATTGACGCTCCTTATCCTTATAATCCTAATCGCCATCATCGTGCAAAGCAAGAGGTTTTGAAGACCTTCTTCCCCACCGGCCCCTGCGGGACCCTTCATCCCCGGGTGTGTTCTGCCGAAACGCCCGCAAATGGCACATAACTTGCTAAAATATCCATGTGGTGTCATGAAAGCGCAGGTCAGGGAGATCAGGGACAGGTTCGACAGGTTGAAGATGACCCTTCACGAGATCCTGCCCATCATCGATATGACCCTCGGCGATCACGGGGAAAGAAGGACCGCCCTGTCCCCCTATGAGATCTTTGACGGGGTGAGCGGGCTCATCGACAGGACCGTGCACGGCTGCGGGATCGGACGTTTCAAGCCGAAGGGAGGCAGACACCCTTTTCATACCTTCGAGATCCACACGGAGGGAGGGGACATTCTGGGTTACCTGAACATGGTCTATTCACGCAAACCCATCCCCTGCTATTACCTCGTCTACGTGGAAGTCCTGGTCCACTTCCGCGGAAAGGGCCTGGGGTGCAGCATCCTCAGGGCCTACAAGGAATTCGCGGAAAGCAGGAAGGCCGTGGCGCTTCTCGACAACATCATCCCGCCCGATGACCCGACGTACAACACCTATGCCGGGCTCGGCTGGGAGCCCGTCGAGAGATTGATCGGCGACAGCCTGATCACTGAAAAGGGGCACTACATGGCCTTCGTCCCCGAATCGGTCAGGACGGCGGACGTGCGGTGCGATCTCAAGAAGGTCCTCTTCAAGGTCATGAAGAAGAGACCCGTGATCGACATGTACGACAACGAGTCGATGGTGAAGCGGACCATCGACGAGTTCCGGTTCCTCTACAAGGCCCTCGAGAGGCTCTTCGCGGAGGAGCTCTCGAAGGGGACGTCGACTCCCCTTATGTGTTTCATGTTCACTAAATTCGTGACGAAGATGCTCGGGTTCAGAAGGCGCATCTCCACTCTGCTGGGATACACGGGCGGGGAATCCCTCGATCAGATTCACATTTCCGACGAGGTCAGGTCCCTTCCCCTCCAGAGTTTTTCCCTGTGGGGCCTCGGGGAGGACTGGCGGGAGGTCTGGAGCGAGGATGAGTCCTTGCTGAGGCTTGTGGAGAGGCTGCTCCGGGAACCCTTGAGCCGCATCGAGGACCTGCCCCTGTACCGGCGTCCCTACCTGGTGGAAGGAGTCGAGGCGACAAGGGTGGAGCGGCATGGTGATCTCACGATCGCCGACATTCTCGAGCTGGGATTCGACCCGACGAAGCTCAAGGAACTCCATCACGAGGGCGTGGACTACATGGTGGAACGTGTCTCCGGCAGTTTCCTGTCAGCCACGGAAAGGAAGAGGGAGTTCCTGCCGAGGATCGCGGGGGAGTTCTCGGGTCTGCGTTTTCGGGGGGCCAGCGTCTCCATCAACCCTCCCCAGGCGATCATGCGGGAAAAGGGGAACATATACATCCTCTACAGGAAGGTGGGCGGGATACATATCGAGGAGGCCCTTGACCAGCTGAGGACATCCTCCCGCCTGAAGGAACTCAATCGCGCCGCGGGGATCGATCGCGCCATGATAGCAACCGTCAACGAGGTGAGCGACAGGCTCCTCGCGACCTTTGGCTCCCGGATGAGGGAGCAGATCGAGAACCTCGTCTACTTCGTGCCCTGGGATCTGAAGGAAAACAGACCCGACATCATAGTCGATATCGCCGGCGTCTTCCTCGGCACCATCTGGATCTTCTAGAAAAACTCCCTGTTCCATTCCAGAGACAAAGGAAGGTCTCAGGAATAAGACAGGAACGTGCGTCACACGTGAACCGCGCTGGCCACCAATTGTGCCAGAGGCCTATCCCCTTTCGCGGCATTTTCTCCGGCGACCTGAGACCTGCAACCTGCGACCGTTCTAAAACTTTCCCCCCAGTGTTCCCGCGTAGCCGGTGAGCTCCACGTACCCTTCGACGGTCACCTCTTTCCCTCGCGACGTTCCTTTCCCGTCGACTGCCCCCTCCCAGTAGGTGATGCCCGTCGAGGCGGTTGTGACGAGTTCCTGGTCGGCGATGAGGGGTCTTATTGTAACATCTATGGCGGCGGCGGGGATCCTGATGCGCCATGCCGCCGGGTAGCGGCCGGCCGTTTTCGCGCTCTTCCAGTAGGAGAGGATATCTGTTTGCATCTCCCCGAGGGAGAGGTACCGCGATGTGCCGCCACGTTCGACAAGGGTGCCCGAGGACTCCCTCTCAAAGGTGCCATCCTTTTTACGCAGGTAGTAGACCATAAGGTCGCGGCCGTCGCTTAAGTGCAGGGCGAACCAGTCCCAGCCGGCCTGCTGAGGCGACAGCTGGTTGGAGCCGAACTCCTGGTCGAACCAACTCCTTCCCTTGACAGCCACGGGGCCGTTCATGCCGGGCGCTCTAAGGGTGCCGCGTGTGTTGAGGTCCGTAAAGGAGTAGTAGTACGAGGCCTGCCCCGGCAGAGGGCCTTTCCTGCTGAGCCCCTGCCGGCCGTGGAGGACGGGAGGCTTCTCGGGTGCGAGCTCAAGCTGGAGATCCATCCCGTCATGAGCGGCGGTGATGATTATCCGGCCGTCCTTCATGCGGGCCGACCAGTTGAGGACGTGGACGTCCATGACATCCGTTCTTGCCCCGGCGAGACCCGGTCCCTTGCGTGACATACGGTCGCGCCAGTGGAAGCCGCCCCCCGACACGTCGGTGATGGCGAAATGCGCCAGGTGAACGTCCCGCACGGACCAGGGGTTTGAGGGGTTCTTTGCATTGAGCGCGAGGCCGTAGCGAAAGAAGGTGAGCTGGTATCCGTATCTCCTTCCCTCGTTGTCAGCCAGGTTCCCGGTGAAGTACCACCATTCGGTCCTGTAGTCCGGATGGCTGCCATGGTCGCGGGGAAAGGACCATCGCCGCGCCGCCTCGGCCTGCCTCCATCCCTGCCCGAAGAGCTCCCGGGGCAGACAGGCGAAGAGGGAACACAGAAGGACAAAGCCGAGAAGACAGGTGAAGGAGATGGATAAAAGGGTGGGCCGGGTCTCCATCTTTCTCATTCCTCCCTGATCTGCATGACGGGGTACCTGCGGATCACCGACCATACCGGGTACGCGCAGGCGGCCACGCTGGCCGCGAGTGCTGTCAGGCCCGTCACGAGGTAGGGACGCGCCGTGAAATGGTAGAAGATGGTCCAGTTGAAGCTCTCGAGATTGATGACCTTGATGAGGATGAGGGCGAAGACGGTCCCCACGATCACGCTCATCAGGAAGCTTACGAGCCCGAGCCCCAGGCTCTCGGCGATGGTCATGCGCGCCACGTCACCCGTGGTGAACCCCAGGGCGCGATAGACTCCGAATTCCTTCTGCCGCTCCACGAAAAGGGTCATCAGCGCGCCCGCTATCCCGAAAAAGGCCACGATGACGGCGAGGACACGCATGGAACGCGTGACGGCGAAGGTGCTGTCGAAGATGTCGAGTATCCTCCCGTGGAACTCTTCCCGGGTGGCGAAGGGCAGGCCGAAGGACCGGGCCCGGCGTTTCACCTCTTCGATGATCCGTGCGCGATCGGGATTTCCCTCATCGATGAATATACCCAGGCTGTTGATGGTCCTGTCACCGAAGAGCCTGAGGTACAGGGAGCGGTCCATCATGATGACCCCGTGCTCTGAGGCGTAATCGTAGTAGACGCCTGCCACGAGAAACTCCGCGGGTTCGCGGGCCGTCTCGATGGTGATCCGCGCGCCCTTTCCGACCTTGAAGCGCCGGGAGAAACTTTCGGAAACGATGACGTCACCCCTCTTCACCAGGTCCCAGCTGCCGTCATCTCCCTCGAGCCAGCCGAACCGGTCGTATCGCTCGAGGACCGAGGCGTCTATGGATGTGATCGATGCCGGTCTTCCATGGAAGGTTATGGGGACATTGCGGAAGACGTCTATTCCTCCGATACCCGGCATGGCCTTCAGTTCCTCGTAGAGTTCTTCCGGGACGTTAACGTCGGCCTTCGTCGAGATGTACAGGTCGCCCCGGAGCTGGCTGTCCATCCACCACACGAGGGACCGGCGAAAACTGTCGATCATGGACCCGAGGCCGATGGACATGGACAGGGCGATCATGAAGGCGGCCACGGCGACGGAGGTCCGCCCCAGGTTCTCCCTGATGCTGCCGATCGCTATTTTGCCGGCAAGCCCCATGGCGCGGGAGAAGAGACGTTTCATCCCGGGAGTGGCAACGACGATGACGAAGCCCGCGAAAAAACTCGCACCGAGAAGAAAGGCGAAGGCCCCCGCGAAACCAACGTACGCGTGGAGGAAAGACAAACCGAAAAGAATGAGGGCGAGGGCGAGGCATGCGGCTCCGAAGAGGGCGATCATCCTCATCCTCTTCGATGAGCCCCGTATGGCCGTCCTTCCCCTGAGGGCGTGGACGGGCCGGACACGGCGGAGTTCCATGAGCGGCGGCAGGGAGCCCACGATGCTCGCGGCTGAGCCGAGGAGTATCCCGCCCACCAGGTTCGAGGACGACCAGGGAAGCGGCGAGGGCCTCAGGAAAAAGTAGAGAGTGCTTATGGTGCCGCCCACGATCTCGACAAGCACCTTGCTCAGGAGGTAGCCGAGGACCCCTCCGAGTGCGCCTCCTGCCACTCCGAGGAGAAGGACCTCGACGAGAAAGGCGCCGGCCACCTGTTCTCTGGACGCGCCGATGGCGAGCAGTATCCCGGCGTCTCTGCGCCTGCTGACAACGGCGAACATGGCCGTGTTGTATATGAGGAAGATGCCCACGAAGAGGGCGAAGAGCGACAGCGCCTCAAGATTGAGCTTGAAGGCGCCGAGCAGGGCCGACAGGTTCCGGGCCTTCTGGGTGTTGGATTCGATGGTGAAGCCTGTTGCCCATCGCTGCCGGAACGCTTCTTCATCGGTGACGACAAGGTCGGCGCGGTCGACGTGACCTCTCATGCGGAAGAGCTCCTGGGCATGTCCCACATCGATGATCATGAGGGGTTCTCCGGAGGGATTGGAGAAGACGTGCGCGACCTTCAGGGGCCCCTGCAGTGTAGAGATGGTGCTGCCCGCTGAAAGGTTGAGGTCCCTTGCCATGTTTTCGTCCACAAGGACTGCCCGGGGATCGAAAAGGAACGACGAGAACATTCCCTCCGTCCCGCCGTCACCGCTGGATGCGCCTATCCGGGCCGTGATGGAGCGGACGTTCCTGTCCAGGAATGGATCAACGCCCAGCATGCGGACCTGTTCCCCTCCCGTGAGCCGCACCTTCCGGTCGATGACCGGTGCGAAGTGCCTCACCGCCGGATCGTTCATGATGCCGGTGAGCACCGTCTCCTCCATCGGTCCCGCGGGTCGCGCGATCGTGTGGGTTGTCCCTCCCTGCAGGAAATCGACGGCGCTTCCCAGGCTCTGAAGGGCCGAGCGGGAGGCGAGCGTCATCCCCACCGCGGCGGCCACCCCCAGGGCTATGCCGAAAAGCTGGAGCATGCTGAGACTCTTCCGCCGTCTGAGGTGGCGCAGGAATGACCGGATGATGCCTCTCACGGGGCGAGGCCCTCACAGGAGGTTTCCTCGAACACCCTCCCGTCGGTCATCCTGAGGACCCTGTCGGCGTACTCGCATGTGTTCAGGGCGTGGCTCACCATGATGAGGGTGGCACCGGCGTCGCGGCAGCGGTCGGTCAAAAGGGTGAGTATCTGCACCCCCGTCGCGGAGTCCAGGTTTCCTGTCGGTTCGTCGGCGAGGATGATGGGAGGTTTCTTGACGAGGGCGCGGGCTATGGCGACACGCTGCTGCTCCCCGCCGGAAAGCTCATGGGGGAACCGGTGCTCCTTGCCGGTAAGGCCCACGAGGCCCAGGGACTCACGGGCGAGCCGCTCGTCGGGGCGACCCGCGAGTTCCAGGGAGAGGAGGACATTCTCCTGTGCCGTGAGCGTCGGCAGGAGATTGAAGAACTGGAAGACGAAACCAAGCTTGTGGCGGCGGAGCAGGGTCCTGCCTTTTTCTCCCAGGGTGGCGAGGTCCTCGCCCTCGATCTCGATCCGCCCCCGCGTCGGCTCATCGAGTCCCGCCAGCAGATTGAGAAGAGTTGTCTTCCCGGAGCCGCTTTTCCCGAAGAGGGCCACGATCTGGCCCTTTTCGATGTCGAGGTCGACACCCCTCAAGGCCATCCCGTCGTGACCCTCCGTTTCGTACTGTTTCCACAGGTCGTACGTCCGTATTATCGAAGATGCGCTGTTCATCCGGGGTTTTTCCACCTATCCTTTTTGCACATCAAATATATGTCGCGAGATCAAGAATGTCCAAGCCCCTTTTCCTTTTCCGGCGGCAGGAATATCTCGAAAGGCGTGTACGGGACGAGGAGCAGATCGTGGGGTTCACCGATCTCTTCGCCCTTGAGGAGCCCCAGCTCCTCAAGGCAGGGAAAGCTGACCCCGGTGGCCTTGCAGACCCGCGGTTTCAGGGGTTCGTGGAATATCTCGAGGCGCCGCAGGCTTCCCCGCGCGGGATAGAGACCCACCGCGGGGTCCATGAGGTAAAGGAGGGCCCTGTCGACGTTCGGGAAGGGGTCAAGGCCGGTTACGCCCGGGGCGGTCTCACAGGCCGTGATCGTGAACCGCCCGCGCCAGACTCCCTCCACGCGATAGCTGTCGTAATGCCCCGCGTCGCCGGTGTCCGCTGTGATCTCGAAGGCGCAGTGCTCCACGGGCATGCCCGAGAGCATCCGGTACATGAAGGTGATGAAGCGTCCGCTGATACCGCACCTGATGAAATAGACGGCCGTTCCGCCCGTCCGCGGGTCGATGACATAGGTCCTTATGTTGACCTGATCGAAAGGGATCGGTGGGGCGGGGACGTGAAGGGCCTCCCTGGTGTTGCCCTTGAAGATGACGAGAGAAAGGAAGCCGTTGCTACCGTCCGCGGTCGCCGGCACGAGGCCGCGGGGGACCATCCGCGCTATCCGCTCCGCGGGGAGGAGATAGGAGACATAAAGCATGTCCCTGAGTGCCATCACAACCGAAGGAGCGCGCCTTCCACCCATGATAGTGAAACTATACCGTCAGGACCGGTATAAGGCAATGAAAAGGAAAAGGGGGCCGGCGCCCTATCCCTTTCTGAAGTCGAGGAGGACCTTGAGGTTGTTGCGGTTCCGTGCCGCAGCGAAGGCCTTCTTTGCCTCTCCCGGGGGAAATACCGCCGAGATAAGAGGCCTGACATCGACAAGGCCCCGGGCGAGCGCTTTCAGGGCGGGCTTGAAGGGACCGCAGCGGGACCCGATGACGGTTATCTCGTCTATGACAAGGGGAGCAAGGTTGATGGGGGTGCCATGGGCCACGGTGCTCTTGAGGACGATAATACCCCGCGGTCTCGTGAGCATCATAGCGGTCTCAAAGGCTTGAGCGCTGCCCGTTGCCTCGACGACGACGTCGTACGTGCCGCCTGCCGGCAGGTCCTTTGCCAGTGTCACCGGGACGCCCTGGTCCCTGGCGATCCCGAGCTTTGAGGGGTGCTTTCCCGCCAGGGTCAGTCGTGCCCCCGTGAGTTTGAGCACGAGGGCTGAGAGGAGGCCCAGCTTCCCGTCGCCGAGAACGAGCACTCTGTCGGACGGACCTATCCGGACCTGCTCGAGTATTTCGAAGGCCGCCGCGAGTGGTTCGGTGAAGACGGCCTCTTCGTCGCTCAGTCCCTCGGGTATCTCGTGAAGGTTCCCGGCGGGAAGCGTCATGTATTCCGCGAACGCGCCGTCCCTTCCCAGTATGCCTATGGTCGTCCTGTGGGGACAGTGCTTTTCAAGACCCCCGAGGCAGAGGTCGCACCGGCGGCAGCCGCAGTTTATCTCGCCGACAACACGTTTCCCGACGAGCCTGCCCGCCCTGCCGCCCTGCCCCTCGATGACGCCGGTGAACTCGTGACCGATGATCCCGCGAAACCCGAGGTACCCCTTCGTTATCTCCATGTCCGTATTGCAGATGCCTGCCATGGCGATCCTGATAAGGACCTCGCCGCGTGCGGGGACCGGTTTGGGCCTGTCGCCGGTCAGCCTCAGGCGTCCGTCGAAGACTATCGCTTGCATCCTACTTTTCCCTCCTGTGCTTGTCGATGAACCAATCTATGAGCGATCGGGAGATGCTCAGTTTGTCCGGTATCTTCGGCAGGTCGTCCGCGGCGAACCACCGTGCGTCGGCTATCTCGTCGTTGTCCGCGGCGATCTCACCGGCCGCCCAGGAGGCCGTGAAGCCTATCATGAGGGAATCGGGGTAAGGCCAGGGCTGGCTGCCGAAGTAGCGGATATCGCTCACCTCCACGCCCACCTCTTCCCGGACTTCCCTGAGTACCGTCTCTTCCAGCGTCTCGCCGGGCTCCACGAAGCCCGCGAGAACGCTGTAGAGGTTCTCGGCAAATCTGCTCGCCCTCGCGAGGAGGACCTTTTCCTGCCTTTCCACGAGGACGATCACCGCCGGGGATATCCGCGGGAACATCGTGAAGCCGCAGGCCTCACACACCTTGGCGAGGATGGTCTCATGTCGTCCAAGCGGGGCCCCGCAGGCGCTGCAGAAGCGGCAGGTCCTGTCCCAGTTGAGGATGGCGAGGGCCCTGACGGCCATCTCATACCGGGTGTCGTTGAGGGTTCCGAAGAGCTTCCTGAGGCCCAGGTAAGCCATGCCCGGGGGAGGCTCGCTCTCGCCGGCAACGGTCAGCGCATGGCAATCGGCGCCATCGATGGAGCCGAGTCGATAGCCGTCCGCAAGGGACAGCCCGAGTAGCTCCGCGACGGACGTGTCGGGTATACCGGGCACACCCGATGACAGGTCGACAAGCAGTTTCGGGCCGTTGAGCAGGAAGACAAGGCCTGCATCGACAGTGTTGTTCATTGACGGTTCATTTCCTCCTTTCAACGGTGTATGATTCAATACTGCATGAGGCTGGGAAAGTCAAGAAGAAGACCGGACGCGG
>JAAYAK010000055.1 GCA_012719415.1 Syntrophorhabdus sp. | reverse complement strand
GCTTTTTGATGGCCCGAGCAACCGGGTGAGAGACTCTTTGATGCGCAGGGAGGTGTGAAAAATTCCTCACCCCCCTGCTGGGGAAAAATCTTTGCAACTTAGAGGATTTCCCTCTTGCAAAATACAGGCGATACGGGCGGCATGGTGGACATGTTCTGAATCTATTTCGTCATCGGGGATGCCGAAGGCAATATTTCGGGCGACGGTGTCATCGCTCAGATAGATATCCTGAGGGACATAGCCGATCTTGCGGCGCCAGGCACGGATGTTGGCAACAGTCACAGGGGTGTCGTCAATGAGCATCCTCCCCTCACGGGGGATATGCAGCCCGAGGATGATGTCCACAAGCGTCGTTTTGCCTGAGCCGGTGGAGCCCACCAGGCCTACTGCGCTCTCCCTGGGAATTTCGAGGTCGAGCCCGTCGATTATGTTTCGCTCGCCGTCGGGGTAACGGAAGCAGATCTTGTCCAGCAGGATGCGGCGGCGGAAGTGAAGTTCATCTTCTTCGCCTCCTTCCCGAGGCAAAAGATTGGACTGTTCGTCGGAGACCAGGTCCTGGTAGAGCCTGTCCAGAACGGCCTTGTTGTAGTAAATCTGGGTGACCGAGGAGTAGATCACCTGGAGTGCGGGTATGAGGCGTTTGCCGGCGAAGGCGTAGAGGCTGACCAGGGGGATAACGGAGGCCACTTCCCCCCCGCGGACGAGCGCGAAGACGATGAAGAGAATGAGCCCCCCGAAGACGATGCTCTCCATAAGGTACGATGGCAGCTGGCCGGCTACTCTTGCGAAGACGTTGAGTCGTGCGAACTTCAGCGAGTTTTCCGCGTACCGGTCCAGAAAGTAGGGCTCTGCACCAAGTATTCTGCTGATCTTGATGCTTGCGAGGGCTTCACTGGCTGCGCGGAACCGTTTTTTGTTCGCCTCCATCCGCTCTGTACCCATTTGCTTGAGTCTGACCTTGAGGTAGATGTTCAGCGTGCCGTAGACCGTCCCCAGGAATCCGAGTGTACCGAGGGTGACTGCCGGGTTTACGGAGAAGAGCATGATGACGATGACAACGAGTACCAGCAGATTGATCATCGCCTCGAAAAGTGGCAGGAGGAAGGTCGTCGTCAGCTGGTTGACCTCCGACAGGACGTTCTTGCCGAGGTCGCTCGTGTTGTTGGTCAGGAAGAAGGCGTAGGGCCTGGAAAGGTAGACGGCCAGCAACCGGTTGGAGAGGGTGTAGTTCCTGTTGAGGACGAACCGGGTTTTTGCCCACATGGTTATGGCCGTGACGGTATTTGAGAGGATGACGAGAACGACGACGGCGATCCCCAGCGCTATCATAAAGTCGGCAGGGTTTGCAAAGGAGAATCTGTGGTACACATATGCGAGCCACTTGTTCTGTTGGATGGAGGCCGGGTCCATGACGACGTTGATGAATGGAAATATGGAGAATACACCCGCCGTCTGGGCAAGGGCTGTGAGAAGCCCGGCGAAAAAGATCAGCAGGGCCTGCATTCGTTCCTGCGGGGTGAAGATTTCATAGAGCTTGCGCAGGGATGACTTCTCCCCGGAAGATCGGGTTTTGGCGGCTGCCGGTTTTGATTCGATGCCGC
>JAAYAK010000054.1 GCA_012719415.1 Syntrophorhabdus sp. | reverse complement strand
TACCGCCTTATCCCTCCCGGGTCGTGGGATACTGTGAAGATGAGGATGTTCTTGTTGGAGCTTCGCTTGTACTCGATGTTCTTGGCCGCCCTCTTCATGATCTTCGTTGACGGCCTCCCCGAGGACCCGAAGAAATCGTCCGCCTCGGGAAAGGTGCCGGCGAGCAGCATGTTGAAGGGGGCGCCGGTGTCGGCTACGGTAACGTAGAGAGCGCCCGTGTCGTGGACGGTGCAGGAGATCTCGATCTCGACGCTCCTCTCGTGGCAGGCAAAGCGTATGATATTGTCGACGGCCTCCTCGATGGCCTGGCCGAGGTCGTCCACTGTCTTATCGCTGTAGCAGCATTCCAGGGCCATGCCGCGGACAAAACCCACAAATTCCGGCATGAAAGACCTCTCGGCGGGCCCTTTGATCGTATCGGGGGTTGTATCGGTATCCTTCACTTTCGTCATTCTCACCTCATTCGTCCCCGGCGGTGTCGTCACCGGTAGAAGACGGCTCCGGCGAAGCTCACCGAAGACTGTCCGTCCGACCATTGATCGTAGCTCACGATCTCGGACGCGCATCCTTCAAGAAGTTTGAGCTGGAAGAAAATGGGGGTGAGCCCGCATATCCTCCGGCTGTCCCTCTCATTCTTGACGGCACGGAAGAAACCTTCGGCGTCCACATTCCTGATATGCTCCAGGATCTCCTCGTCTTTGCGCCGCGAGCTGTCGAGGGTGGCACCGTCAAGGGGATAACGGTCGCCAAACTGAGCGCCGATATGGGCGAGATCCGCGCCGGAAAGGATCAGGCAGGGCTTCCCGTAAGCCGAAAGAACGCCCTTGAGGTTCTCGACGAGGAGTGTGACTTCCTCATCGTTCGTTTCCTTAAGGCCACCCACGTATTCGTGCATGGAACCTGTAAGGATGGGGAGGATCTCGAAATCCTCCTCAACCATGAACTGGATGAGAGGTAGCTGCAGTTCTATGGAATGCTCCGTCCGGTGCGGCCACTCATCAATATACCTCTTCAGGAGACCGTTCGCTCCTATCAACTCTCTCAGCCCCTGTCCGCAGGGTATCGTCTCGAGCGGCGTCTCGAAGTCCTTGAGTGATATGCTCCAAAGACCCTCCGTGGGCCGGTGGCACGTGCCGAAGATGACGATGAGCGGCTTCGCGCCCCCTCTCAGGTACGGGTATGTCTCCCGGTACACCGCGGCGCCCCTCTGGTAGTCGATGTGCGGCGCAAGGATGCCCGAGATCTCCCGAGCGGGGGCGGGCCTCATCACACCGCCGTCGAAGAGGTCGTCGAGGAAGGTCAGCAGATCCATCCGGTTCGACGCGTATCCCTTCCCCGCAAGATATGCCTTTCGGACGGGAGAGCTGCAATACTCACCGCGAAGACCCTTTATGTGCCTGTCGTAACGCTCCCCCTCAAGGAGGAGGTTCTCATCCATCACCCTCACGAGCTCCTCGATGCGTTCGATGTAGACCATCTCTCCGGAGGCCCGCATAAACTCAGCCTGGATATCGCGGAGAGTCCTCGTGCCGTCCATGAGGGCCACCATGAAGGCCACCTCCCTGGTGACGGCGAGGGCGTTCTCCACCACCCCCTCCGCATCGCTGAGGAGTATGAGGTCCTGCCCGTCCTGCTCGAAAGGCATGACGTCGACATAACGCAATTTTGGTCTTTCCATGACCTTTAGATATACCACAACGGGAATGAAGATGGAAGAAGAGGGGGGAACAGAAAGGAGACCGGGGGGGAGGAAAATCCATTTGACATCATGGGGATAAAGTTTGAGAATAAAGGTCTGATATGCCGCGCCCTTCCTTCCTCGATGAGATAGAAGCACGGTCAGGGGTAACAATTTCCGTGTGTTACCAGTGCTGCCGGTGTACCAACGGGTGCCCCGTCGCCGGGGAGATGGACATCGTCCCCCACAGGGTAATAGGGTATATCCTGACCGGCGAGCGGGAGAAGGTCCTTGCGTCGGCATCCCCGTGGAAGTGCCTTCAGTGCGCCACCTGCAGTCTGCGCTGCCCGAACGGCATCGACGTGGCCCGTGTCTTCGAAACCCTCCGACACATATCCATCGCCTCCGGTCTTGCGGCGAAGAACGACGTCCGGCGTTTTGACGACCTCATCATCGACAGCGTGGAGAGGCACGGGCGCTTCGCCGAATTTGAAACGATCATGCGCTATCGCCTGTCGAAGGGACAGTTCCTGAAAGACGCGGCCATGGGGCTCGACATGCTGAAGAAAGGCCGGATCGGCCTGTCATCACACAATATCCGCGGCAGAAAGGAACTGGGAGCGATAATACGCCGCACGCGGGGACACGGGGACAGATGATCACCCTCTCCTACTTTCCGGGTTGTTCCCTCACATCATCCAGCTCTTTCTACGACCGTTCCCTCAGAAAGGTCCTCTCCTTTTACGGTGTGGAGCTCAGGGAACTTGAAGACTGGTCGTGCTGCGGGGCCGCCGCCGCGCCCGCCATGAACCACGAACTGACCGATGTGTTGAATGCCCGCAACATTGCCATCGCCGAGAGATCGGGTCTTCACCTCCTTGCCCCCTGCTCCGCCTGCTATGCCCGCACACGGGCGAGCGCCCTCAGGATAGCCGGCGACAGGCCGACGCGGGAGAGGGTCAACGAGGCCCTCGCCCCGATGTCCGCGAAGGGTTCCGTGGAGGTGAGGAACATCATCGAGGCGCTCCTCCAGTACGTCGGGGTCGAAAGGGTCGCCGCTTCCGTGGCGTACGGCATCGGCTCGGTCCGCGCGGTTCCCTATTACGGCTGCCTCCTCACCCGTATCATGGACGTCCCTTCCTCCGACGATATCGAAGACCCCTCAGGCATGGATGTCCTTCTCGACGCCCTCGGGACCTCCGTCCTTCCCTGGCAGTTCAAGACGGAGTGCTGCGGCGCGGGGTCGACCGCGACGGCGAGCGACAGGACAGCGCAGCTTTCCGGGCGCATAATGGCGATGGCCGTCAAGGCCGGGGCGAATGCCGTCGTCACCACCTGCCCGCTGTGCCAGCTCAATCTTGACCTCACCGCGCATTTAAGGGGCGACCTTACCGGCATCCCCGTCCTCTTTCTGACGGAGGTCTTTGAACTCGCCCTTTTCGGCAGGGCGGAGGGCAGCAGGAACCACCTCATATCCATGGCCGGCATAGAAGGGTCCGTGGAGATACTCGGAGGGATAAGCGCATGACCCAACCCGGAGACAGCCACGGTCAGGATGTGGCGCGCCCCGGGGCGCTTGAATACGTGAGGCGTCACGACCCCGACGGGGCGGAGAAACTCGAGAGGCTCCTGAAAAGAAAGGACGTTCTCATGGCGGGAAACTCCTATGGTGAACGCATGACGGAACGGCAATTCTCCCTCGTCTTCGAGCCCCTGCTCGCCCGGGCCGTCGAGCGTTCCCGGATACTGGAAAACCTCGGCACAGAAACGGCATCCGTGCCGGAGCTGGCGCGAAGGCTGGGGATAGCGCCGGGCGCGGTCTTCGATCACCTCAAGGAGCTGTCCCGCAGGGACGTCGTAGAGATCTCAGGATACGAGGACCGGGACGCCTTGTACAGGAGAAAATGCCAGTGACACGCCGGCGTTCAGGTAACCGGAAGAGCGGGTTCCATGGATAAGACGGGAAAGGTCCTCGTCATAGGGGGAGGCATCGCGGGGATGGAGTCATCACTCAACCTCGCCGAGGCCGGCTTCAAGGTCTACCTCGCGGACCGCAAACCCAACATCGGCGGGAACATGGCCCAGCTCGACAAGATATTCCCCACCAACGATTGCTCCATGTGCGTCATGGCACCGAAGCTCGTTGAAGTGGGCAAGAACCCCAACATCGAGCTCCTCATGAACTCCGAGGTCTTCCGCCTCGAGGGAGGCCCGGGACACTTCCGGGTGACACTTCGCACGCGGCCGAGGCGTATCGACCCCGCGCGCTGCACGTCCTGCGCCTCCTGCGCCGCGGCGTGCCCCCTGGAGGTCGGCAACGTCTACAACGAAGAAATGTCCCTGCGCAGCGCCGCCTTCATCAACTTTCCCCAGGCCATACCTTCGACGTACATGATCGACAGGCAGCTCTCGCCCTGCATCTACACCTGCCCCATCAACCTCAACGCCCGCGACTACATCGGGCTCGTCGCGGAAGGACGGTTCCTCGAGGCCCTCGACCTCATCCGGGAAAAGCTGCCCTTCCCCGGGATCATCGGGAGGATCTGCGCTCACCCCTGCGAGAATGCCTGCTTACGGGGAAAGGAAGTGGACCAGCCCATCGCCATCTGCGCCCTGAAGCGCTTCGTCGCCGACTACGAGGTCGGCAGACGCGAGCCACCCCTTCCCGTGACAGAGACCGAAAAGGACCGGAAGGTTGCGATCATCGGCGCCGGGCCTGCCGGCTTCGCCTGCGCCGTGGAGTTGAGGAAAGCGGGCTTTAACGTGACGGTCTTCGACGCCAACGAAAAGCCGGGCGGAATGCTCTACGCCGGCGTGCCCGCCTACCGGCTTCCCCGCGATGTCCTCGCCCGGGAGTTCTCCATCGTGGAGCGGATGGGCGCGAAGCTCACCATGAACACGCGGATAGGCCGGGACATCTCTCTCGAGGAGGTCCTTTCGTCCCATGACGCGACGTTCATCGCCTCCGGCGCCCACGGGAGGCGCAAGCTGGGGCTCGAGAACGAAGATGCGAGAGGGGTCATGAGCGCCCTCGACTTTCTCAAGGACGTGAACACAGGGAAGGATGTCTCACCGGGCAAGAGGGTCTTCGTCGTCGGAGGCGGGAACGTTGCCATGGACACGGCCATCACGGCGCGCAGGCTCGGGGCCGCCGAGGTCCATATCGTGGCCCTCGAGAAATGGGACGATATGCCCGCCCACCGATGGGAGATCGATCAGGCGATCGAGGAGGACATCGTCTTCCACAACGCCTGGGGCCCTTTGAGGATCACCGCCGAGGAGGGCAGGCTCACAGGGTTGGAACTCGCCCGCTGCGTCCGCGTCTTCAACGAGGAGGGTCTCTTCGATCCCCTCTACGATACATCGACCACGGTTGCCTTCGCCATGGACACGCTGATCCTTGTCATCTACGAGACGATCGACACGGCTTATCTCGCGGCGTCTGACACCATAGAACGTCATGGCGACGGCAGGGTCAAGGTCGATCCCGTCTCGCTGGAAACGACGCTGAAGGGCGTCTTCGCGGGGGGAAACGCCGTGACGGGCCCGCGCAGCGCCATCGATGCCATCGCCCAGGGCAAGCGCGCGGCCGAATCGATCACGAGGTACCTCGAAGGCAGGGACCTCCTCGAAGGACGCCTCGCCGAGGACGACAAGATACTTGACGAGGTCCCCTTCCCTGTCACGAGAAAGGTGCGGGTCAGCATCCCCCGCAGGGCCGTTGCCGACCGCGCCGGTTTCGTGGAGACCGTGGGGACCCTCGACGAAGCGAGTGCCGTCGAGGAGGCAAGACGGTGCCTTTCCTGCCGCCGCTGCCTTGGCTGCGGGATCTGCGAGGAATCGTGCAAGCCCGAGGCCATCGACTATCGTGAGGGCCCGGTGGAGCGCATCCTCGATGTGGGGAGCATCGTGATCGCCTGCGGCTTCGACGAGTTCGATGCCTCGACGTCAAGAGAACTGGGGTATCTTTCCTGCGAGAACGTTCTTTCCAGTGTCGACTACGAGCGGGTGCTTTCGGCTACGGGTCCGACCGGCGCCGTCGTCATGCGGCCCTCCGACGGAAGGATACCGAAGAGGATCGCCTTCATCCAGTGCGTCGGCAGCCGGAACAGGCAAAACCCTTACTGTTCTTCGATATGCTGCATGTTCGCCATGGAGGAGGCCATCATCTCAAAGGAACACCACCGGGACATCGAACCGACCATCTTCTACATGGATACCCGCACCTTCGGCAAAGGCTACGAAGAGCAATACCGACGGGCGAAGAAAGAGTATGGCATCCGGTACATCAGGTCCCTCATCTCCAGGGTCTTTGAAGACCCCGATACGAAGGACCTCGATATCACGTACACCGACGGGAACGGCAATGTTGTCACGGAGACCTTTGACCTCGTCGTCCTCGCCGTCGGGCTTCGTCCCTCGAAACAGCTCGCAGGCCTCGCCCGGGTGATGGGTGTGACGGCCAACGAATATGGATTCATCGAGACGGGCACCCTTTCACCACTTCAGACCTCCCGGGAAGGTATCTACGTCTGCGGTGGCTCCGCGGCTCCCCGGGACATATCGGAGACCGTCGTCGAGGGCTCCGCCGCGGCTTGCGAGGTCGCCTCATCCCTCGCGTCGACGCGCTGGCAGGACATCGAGGTCCCCCGGCTGCCCGACGAGCGCGATGTCTCGGGAGAAAGACCAAGGATAGGCGTCTTCGTATGCAACTGCGGGGTCAACATAGGAGGGATCGTCGACGTCCCCGAGGTGAAGAGGTACGCCGAAGGTCTTCCCGACGTTGTCCTTGCCGAGCAATACCTCTTCACCTGTTCCCAGGACACCCAGGAGAAGATAAAGGGCATCGTCCGCGATGAGAAACTTAACCGGGTCATCGTGGCCTCCTGTTCTACAAGGACCCACGAACCCATCTTCCGTTCCCTCATCCGCGACGCGGGACTCAACAAGTACCTTTTCGAGATGGCCAACATCCGGGACCAGTGCTCCTGGGTGCATATGCACGAGAAGGAAAAGGCGACACAGAAGGCGAAGGACCTCGTGAGGATGGCCGTCGCGAATGCCCGCCACATTGAGCCCCTCACGGAGACGACGCTCCCCGTCGAGCCATCGGCCCTTATCGTTGGCGGGGGGATAGCCGGCATGACGTCGGCCCTTTCCCTCGCGGACCAGGGCTTCGAGGTGCACCTCGTCGAGAAGGGGCCGCGCCTCGGAGGCAACCTTGTCAACATCTTTCACACCATCGAGGGCATCGACGTGCAGGAGATCCTCCGCGGCGTCATCGAACGCGTGACGGGGCATGGCCACATATACCTCCACATGGACTCCGAGGTCATCGCTTCCGAGGGGTCGAGGGGGAACTTCCTCACGGAGATCATGACGGCGGGCCTGAGCGAACCCGAAGAGATACGGCACGGCATCGTGATACTGGCGACGGGAGCCTCGGAGTTAAGGCCGCTGGGGCAGTACCTTTTCGGCGAGGACGAACGGGTGACGACCCAGCTCGCCCTGGAGAAGGCCTTGAAGGACATGTCCCTGCCCGAGCCGAAGGAGTGTGTCATGATCCAGTGCGTCGGCTCCCGGAACGAGGAGCGGCCTTACTGCAGCAGGACCTGCTGCGTGACCGCCCTCAAGAACGCCATGTCCATGAAGAAGAGATGGCCTGGCACGGCGATCACCATCATGTTCCGCGACATGATGACCTACGGCTTCCTGGAAAGGTATTACACGGCGGCGAGGAGAATGGGGATACGCTTCGTGCGCTTCGCCCCGGAGGACCCGCCTGTCGTCGAGGCACGCGCGGATGCGCTGTACGTTCGCTGCACCGATGCGTCGCTGCACGAGGTGGTCACGCGTCGCGCCGACAGGGTGGTGCTCGCGGCAGCCTCCATTCCCAACGACACGAGCTCCCTGGCGGGCGTATTCAAGCTTCCCCGTACCCGGGAAGGTTTCTTCCATGAAGCCCACATGAAACTGAAACCCATAGATTTCGCCGCCGATGGCCTCTACATGGCCGGCTCGTGCCACTCGCCGAAGAATATCCGGGAGGTTATCGCCGAGGCGAAGGGCGCGGCCGCACGGGCGGCGACCACCCTGGCAAAGGATACCATCACCGTGAGTGCCATGACGGCGAGGGTCGAACCCGAAAAATGCGCCGCCTGCCTCACCTGTGTCCGCGTCTGTCCTTACTCGGTTCCCGTGATAGGAGACGAGGGCAAGGCCGTCATCGATACCACGAAATGCAAGGGCTGCGGAACCTGCGTTGCCGAATGCCCGGCAAAGGCAATAGACCTCATGCACTCCCG
>JAAYAK010000053.1 GCA_012719415.1 Syntrophorhabdus sp. | reverse complement strand
TCTTACCCAGTACCAGTTTGTCATGCATATTTCATACACCAGTTGTTCCGGCGATGTCAACCTGCGCCCCTTGCACGTTAACACGGGGGACAGTCAGTGGTGCGCGGGCCGCGCCACGCGATATGCCGCGAAAATCATTTACTGCGCATCGGGACTCAATTATAATGTTGCCAAAACATTTTCATTACCGGTGGACCGCGACAAGGGGGTCCGTGCAGGCCCCGTCGGTCCTTTCAGGTGAGGGGTCGGGATGATGCTTGTCGAAAAGGGCGAAACATTCCAGATGCTCGCAGAGAACATACCTGTAGGTCTGGCTCTTATCAACGTGGAAGGGGAGTACCGCTACCTCAATCCCAAGTTCAGGGAGATGTTCGGCTACGATCTTGCCGATATTCCCGACGGCAAGGCGTGGTTCGAAAAGGCGTATCCCGACCCGGAATACCGCAGATCTGTGGTGGATACCTGGATCAAGGACTTCGAACTTTTCAAGCCCGGCGAAAAGAAGCCCTGGGTCTTCCGTGTTGCCTGTAAGGACGGGACGATCAAGACCATCCATTTCATGCCCGTGCAGCTCGCATCGCGCGAGATCCTCATGGCCTACGAGGACATAACCCAGCTGGCGAGGGCGAGGGAAGCCCTCGAGGAGAAAGAGACCAAGCTGAGGCTGCTCTACGAGAAGTCCGTGGATCCCATCTTCATATTCGACGGGAGGAGCTACATCGACTGCAATGAGGCGGCTGTCCACATCATGGGCTGCGCGTCGAAGGAAGAACTCCTCAGGTACCACCCGCTGGAGATCTCGCCTGAATACCAGCCTGACGGAGAGCTTTCACGGGTGAAGGGCGATAAGGTCATGGAGCGGGCGAAAAGAGAGGGAAGCAACCGCTTCGAGTGGCTCCACCGGAGCGTGGACGGCAGGGACTTCTGGGTGGAGATATCCGTGACAACGATCCCTTTCGGCGACACGAAACCCCTCATGTATGTTGTCTGGCGGGACATAACGGAGCGGAAGAAGACGGAAAAGGAACTGAAGGACAGCGAGGAGCGCTACCGGAACATGTTCGACAATATCCCCTTTCCGACATTCGTATATGATTTCGAGACCCTGAAGATAGTCGACGTGAACACCTTCGCGGTGCGCAGCTACGGGTATTCGCGGGAAGAGCTCCTGAGAATGACCCTCAAAGACCTGAAACCCGACGAGGATGTCCCGTCGCTTCTTGCCCACCTGTCGAAGCCCGACCCGTCACAGGAAAGGGTTCCCTGGAGGCACAGGTTGAAGGACGGCACGATCATCGATGTGGAGATAACGGGTCACGCCCTTCAGTTCCCCGGGAAGAACTACCGCATCTTCCTTGCAAATGATGTCACGGAGATCAAGAAGGCCGGTGCGGCCCTGAAATTTACCCAGTTCGCCGTGGACAACGCGGCGGTGGGTGTCCTGTGGATATCAGGGAAGGGGCAGGTAATATACGGGAACGATGAGATCTGCAGACTTCTCGATTACACCAGGGAGGAACTTCGGGAAAGGACCATCTATGAACTGGACGCGAGCAGTTCCGGAGAAATGTGGATGGACAACAGCGGGCGGACCGTCGACCGCATGCCCGAAAGCGTCGAGACCGTTTTCCGGACGAAGAGGGGGAAGCTGTTTCCTGTCGAGATCGCGGGAAACTACATGGAATATGAAGGAGAAGGGTATGTCTGCGCCATCATCCAGGACATAACGGGCCGGAAGATCACAGAGGAGTCACTGAAGAAGAGGGAGTTCGAGCTGAAGGTGGAGTCGAGCCGCCTTGAGGAGGCGAACACCGCGCTCAAGGTTCTCCTCAAACACCGGGATGACGACAAGAAGGAGCTCGAGGAAAAGCTTCTGGCCAATATCAAGGCCCTCGTCTTTCCCTACATTGACAAGATGAGAAAGGGCCGGCTCGACCCCGGGCAGGTCTCTTATGTGGACATCGTCGAGCGTAACCTCAATGAGATCCTGTCACCCTTCCTGCAGAAGATGTCCATGAAGTATTCGAACTTCACGCCCACGGAGATACAGGTTGCGAATCTCATCAAGGCCGGCAAGACCTCCAAGGAGATAGCGCAGATCATGAGTGTCTCCACGGGGACCATCGATACCCACCGCAACAATATCAGGAGCAAGCTCAATCTGAACGGAAAGAAACTCAATCTAAGAGCATATTTAATATCACTAGGTTAGCCACAAATATATATAAATGAGCTATATATTATATACCCATAAATTACATATCTCGATTTGCGAAGACTCTGTTATAATAACACCATCTGATGACTGTCACCTGTCATATGAGACTTATTGGCGCGACTTCCTATAGCGAAGCCCCTTTCGAGCTTGCGCAACAAAATACTGCCGTTTACTCATCAAGGTTAGCTTCCAAGAAAACGAAAGAGACAAAAGTCATCCCCCCCGACTGTTTCTTTTAGGCAAACAGGGGCTTCGCTATCTCTATTTCACCCTTTCCGCAGTTCTGATACCATAGTCTTAAGATGTATGGTACAAATGATGATAAACTTGTAGGGGCTGAATCCCCCGGCATATGTTGAGAAAAATGACAGGGTGGTTTGGACAACATCTAATGACGCGCAGAACGGAGGCCCTGGCAATGTGTACACCTTACGCGGGTTGGAAGAGGCGGTCATGATAAGGATACTGATCGCCGATGATCATTTTATTGTCCGGGAGGGGCTGAAGCAGATCGTTTCCGACGTTCCCGACATGGTGGTCGTCGATGAGGCGAGCGATGGCCAGGAGGCCTTGCGGAAGGCCCTGGGCGGGTCCTTCGATATCATCATTCTCGACATATCCATGCCCGCGAAGAGCGGACTCGACGTCCTCCAGGAGCTCAAACAGCACAAGCCCGAGGCCAACGTCCTCATTCTCAGCATACATCCCGAGGAGCATTATGCCATGCGGGTGCTCAAGGCGGGGGCTTCAGGGTATCTTACGAAGGAGAGCGCGCCCGATGAGCTGGTCATGGCGATACGCCGGATCTCCCAGGGGAGGAAGTACATCACCGCGACGCTTGCCGAGAAGCTGGCAGGGGTCGTTGAACGTCCCGCCGACGTGCCGCTTCACAGCACCCTTTCGGAAAGGGAGTTCAGGGTCATGGTGATGATCGCCTCGGGGAACTCGATCAAGGAGATATCGGAAAAGCTCTTTCTCAGCATCAAGACGGTCAGCACCTATCGAACGAGGATCCTCAAAAAAATGAACTTCAAGAACAACTCCGAATTGATCCGCTACAGCATCGAGAACGGATTGGGAAGCTAGAGAAAGATCCCAGGCTTCGGGTCTCAGGTTCCAGGGAAGGGCCTTTCCCACCACCTATCACCTGTTACCTATCACCTGTTCTTCTCAGCTTCTGTATAACTTCTTCATCATTCTGAGGGTGTTTCTGTCGCCTTCGGAGGTGTAGGTGACCCTGTCCATCACGGTGTTGATTATGTACAGGCCCAGACCGTGTTCCGGAAGGGCCTTGAGATCCCCGGGGTCGTACTCGGGGAGGACGGGCTGGTACAGGGACATCGGCCTGCCCCTGTCGGTGATGTCGAGGATGATCTCCTCGCTCGAATACGTTATGTCGACCTCGACGACATGACCTTCCTCGTTGTCGTAGGCGTGCTTGATGGCGTTGTTCACCGCCTCGACGACACAGAGTTCGAGGTAGTACGCGTCGACGTCGCTGAGTGAGAGGTAAGAGCAAATGCCGCGGATCGCAACGCCGGCAAGGGAGACGTTCTTCAGCTTGCTATCGACGAGAAAGGTGATCTTTTTTGAAGGAGGCGGTTCCGGCATATTATTTTGCAAGCGCCTTGATCGCTTCGGACTCGTCGGCGAAGATCTGGAAGACCCTGTTCATCCTCGTGATCCTGAAAAGCCCCATGACGGTTTCCCTGACACCGCAGATGACAAGATCGCCGTCGTTCCCGAGGGTTTTCAGGCTCGAGACAATGGCACCAAGTCCGCTTGAGTCGATAAAATCGACCTGTGAAAGGTCAAGAACGATGCGCTTGTTCCCCTGGTTGATCCAATCCACCATTTTTCCCTTGAAACCTGTCGAAACGGACGCGTCTATCCGCTTCTCCCGGGGCAGGACGACGAGAACGTCACCCACCTTCCTTTCCTCTATCTCCATGCGCGCACCTCCGTTGCGTCAGATACTCCCAGCCTGTACCCCCGGTGGGACCGGGTCCTCTTTCCCCCCGTTTCCCCTGAATTCCACGGCCACGAGGGTGATGTCGTCCTGAAACTCCGCCCCCCCGCCAAAGTCCTCGATGGCGGCGATGACGGCGTCAGGGAGGGTTTCGATCCCTTCGTTCCTGAGACCGGAAAGGAGCGAATAGAAGCGGTCCTCGCCGAAGAACTCCCCTGAATCGTTGCAGTATTCCACCGCCCCGTCAGTGAAGAGCACCAACCTGTCCCCGGTCCTAAGAGACCTCTCGTCCTCCTCGAAAGGCAGACGGCCGTCGAGGCCGATGATCGTCCCACCCTTGTCGAGAGGTTCCATGGTGCCGTCGCCCCTCAGGATGAGGGGAGACGGATGGGCGGCATTGCTGTACCTGATGGTGCCCGTGTGGGTGTTGATGATGAGATAGACGATGGTGAAGTATTTTCCGAAACGTTCGATGGGGTATTCCCTGTCGAGGACCTCCATGACCTTTCTCGGCGATGCTATGCGGTATCCGGGGGCCTCATAGGTCCGTTCCTTCGTGACCCGTCCCCTGTTGGGCTCAAGGACCTGGGAGACGGAGACGGTGATCAGCGCGGAGGGCACCCCGTGGCCGCTGACGTCTATCATGTACATGCCGATGTGGTCCTCGTCGAGGCGGAAGACGTTGAATATGTCCCCCCCGATCACGTGGGAAGGCATGAACTTCCAGGCGATCGCCAGGTTCCTTATGTCCGGCAGGGTTCGCGGCAAAAGACTCTGCTGGATGCCGGCCGCCGCCTTCAGGTCCTCATCGAGGACTGCCTGCTTCTCCGTGAGTTTGGCGTTCGACCTCTTGAGCTCGCATGTGAGCCTTCGGATCTTCAACTGGTTTTCCACCCGCGCCAACACCTCCGCCTTGTCGAAGGGCTTCGTTACGTAATCGGAACCGCCCTTCTCCAGGCCCCTCACCTTGTCCGCCGTGTCCGACCTGGCTGACAGGAAGATGACGGGCACGTCGGTAAGGAACCCTTTGCGCCCCAGTTCTTCACAGACGGTGAAACCATCCATGCCCGGCATGACGATGTCGAGAAGGATGAGGTCGGGCCTTATGGCCTCGACCCGGGATAGAGCTTCCTCTCCGCCCGTTGCCTCAGCGACGTCATACCCTGCTTGTGCGAGGATGCGCCTCAGGAGTACCCGGATATCCTCGCTGTCATCGATGATCAGTATCTTCTCCTTCATGTATGCTTCTATCTTACAGTCAATGACGGGAATATTCCATGGTTTTTGATGGTTCTCGCTCCCGGGCCGCCGTGACCCGACCCGAGTGCTGAGCCTCGCGTTCGCTTTTGTCTTTGACCCGTACACCCGTTCGCGCGCGGGAAGCGCGCGGACTCGTATGCCCGTATACCCCATTTTCCCATTGTCGCGCGTATTGTCAACGTGTAAGATACAGGAATGGAACAGACGACAACGGGGACCGGCCGGGACAGGAGAAAGGAGAAACGGTTCGAAATAAGCTCCGTGAACCTGCCTTTTCTGGGTACCAGGGGCGGGGACCACTCCAGTTTTCAATACGTTGTCCTGGACCTGAGTAAGAGCGGCATCGGGTTTGCCGTTCCCAACTGGGTGGTGAGCAGGGAAGGGATGAGGAAAGGCGACACGATAAATTTCCATCTGCCCATCAGCATGGGGGAGCAATACTACAATCAGGGTGTCGTAGCGTGGACGAAATGGGACGAAGCGATCGGGTCCGAGACGTGCGGTGCCGTTCTGGGGAGCAGGGGGCGTCCCCTATATCCCGTCTTCATTTCCATCGAATCCGGCTCGGTGTCCGTCAATCTTGAGGAATTCGAGGTGCGGGACAGCCTGCTGTGCAGGGTGATCAAGGACACGGCATTTCTCAAGAAGGGAGTGGATATCTACCTCGGCCACCTGGTGCCCTTTTTCTCCCGCATCGCTCGATACCCCCGGGAGGAGTATCCTCAGCTGAAGAGTTTTCTTCTGTCCGACGTCAGGTCGCGCGTCAGGGAGCATTGCGACCAGCTCGAGGCGTTGTACGTCAGGGCAAGGACCGAGACGCCGGGACAGTCGGACGTTGCCAGGTTCATCGACCTGGAAGAATTGAGGGCAATGGTGGAGTCGGAGATCTATGTCGAGATATTCAAGGCCGCCTTCTCCGACGAGAGCATCGTTCCCTACCTCAATGCCATCAAGGAGCTGGAGAACAGGCTCTACTTCAACTACAACACGATAGTGATGCTGTATCTTCATTCGCTGTAGGAAATGAAGGGCTCACGGGCAGACGGGTCAAAGCCTTACGCGTATTCTATGTGGATCGTGGTCAGGAAACGTTCCAGTTCGGCTGCCCCTGTGATGATCGCTTCCTTGTCGCCGGTTTTTGCGGCTTCTTCCAGCTGGCGGCCGATCTCGGTGATGCGGTCGAAACCGTAGCCGCCGCCGCTGCCTTTCATGGTGTGGCCGAGGACCCGGACGGTCTCGAGGTCGTTCTTCCCGGCCGCTTCCCGTATGGACGCGACATCCGCGAACCGTTTTTCCAGGTATCCCGGTATTAGGTCCTCGAGGTCCCTGTCTATCCTGACGACGGTCGTCGAATCCATCTCTTCGCCGATCCTGGCCGTGGTGCCTGCCGCGGAGCCTTCGTCCGCGACGGAGATATCCTTCGTATGCGCCCTTATGGCATCGATAAGCGCGGACCTGCTGACAGGCTTGGTGAGGTGGCCGTTGCAGCCCGCCTCGTAGCTCTTTCGTATCTCCTCTTCCAGGGCGTAGGCTGTGAGTGCCAGAACGGGTGTTGCCCTTCGGCCCTGCGACCGTTCCCACTGCCGTATCTGCCGCGTGGCCTCGTAGCCGTCCATCACGGGCATCTGAATGTCCATGAGGACGATGTCGTAGGACGATGTCGTGAAGATATCGACGGCTTCGCGCCCGTCCCGTGCCATGTCGACCTTAAAGGGCGTCTTCTTGAGGTACGACTGGATGAGCAGCCGGTTGTCGTCGGAATCGTCGACGAGGAGTACGGCAAGAGGCCGTGTTTCGGAAATGACTCCAGGTGTCGCCGCGGCGTCTTCTTCCGGTGCGGGGTTATCTGGCCCATCCGCCGCGGGGGCGAGTGAGGCGGTGAAAAAGAAGGTACTCCCCGAACCGACGGCGCTCGTCATCCATATACGGCCGCCCATGAGCTCCACGAGACGACGGGATATGGTCAACCCCAGGCCGGTGCCGCCGTATCTTCGCGTTGTCGACGAGTCCGCCTGGGTGAACTTCTCGAATATGTGAGGGATCTTGTCCTCCGGGATGCCGATGCCCGTGTCGCTGACTGAAAAGGCAAGAACGGTTTCCTCGTCGTCCGACCCTTCGCGTTCCACGGTGATCGTTACTCGACCCTCCTCGGTGAACTTCACGGCGTTGCCGACGAGATTGAGGAGGACCTGCCTCAGCCGTCCCGCGTCGCCCGTCAGCCGAGCCGGCACATCGGGCGCTATCCTGCAGTCGAGGGCAATGCCTTTCTCCCGGACACGAAGGGCCATGGTATCGCAGACGGCATCGACGAGCTCCCTGATGTCGAGGACGGACTCGTGAAGCTCCAGGTAGCCCGCCTCGATCTTCGATATGTCGAGGATGTCGTTTATGATGCTGAGGAGGTTGTCCCCGGCGTTCCGCAACGTCGTGACATATCTTCGCTGCTCCTCGTCCAGGGGGCCTTCCAGGAGCAGTTCGGCCATGCCGATGATGGCGTTCATGGGGGTGCGTATCTCGTGGCTCATGCTGGCGAGGAAATCGCTCTTGGCCCGGTTGGCGCTCTCGGCTGCCTCCTTGGCGTTTTTGAGTTCTTGTTCGAAGAGCTTCACCGGAGTGATGTCCTCCTGGACCCCGACGAAATGCGTGATGTTGCCCGTTGAGTCCTTGAGGGGAGAGATGGACGCCGCCGCCCAGTAGAGGTCCCCGCTCTTCTTCCTGTTGTGGAAAACGCCTTGCCATTCCTCACCGGAGGTGATGGTTGCCCAGAGCGCATCGTAGACCTCCCCGGCCATCTCGCCGGATTTCAGGATCCGAGGCGTTTTTCCCGAGACCTCGCTTCTTTCGTAGCCCGTGACCTCGACGAATTTCGGGTTGACGTACTCGATGTCCCCTTTGCTGTCGGTGATGACGACGACGGCCGAGCTGTGTTCGACGGCATTGTGCAGCTTACGGAGCTCTTCCATGGTCTTCTTCAGGGATGCTTCCCTGTCGCCGAGGCGTTCGAGCATGGCATTGAAGGATGATGCGAGCGCCCCTATCTCTCCGCCCGTGTCAACGCGGACGGCGCCGAAGGGGCCTTCCGTCCTCCCTATCTCTTCGGCCTGCGAGGCCAGTTCCGACAGGGGCGACAGGTTCCTGCGCATCACGATGAGGATGATGAGCACGCAAAGGGCGATGCCGATGGCCGTGTAGGCCACGATATACCATCTCTCTTTGTAAATGGGGGCATAGGCGTCCTTGATGGGGTAATGCGCGGCCAGTATCCAGTCGGTGTTTCGAAAGCGCTTGAAGGTCGCTATGCCGGGCACGTCCTTTGAGGATCTGGTCTCCCCGCTCCCCTCGAACCAGTTCTCGATGGCGGCGTCGAAAAGGTGGTTCGAGCCCCTGGGAAGATCCTGCTTAAGTATCCGTGTCTTGTCGGGATGGATGATCATTGTGCGGTCCGTATTAAAAAGGTACAGGTACCCGGTCCTGCCTATCTTGATGCCCGCTATGCCTCCGAAGGTGACATCCTTGAGCAGTGACACGGCGCCGCCCAGCACGGCGGCGATCTCCCCGTCCTTGCCAAAGACGGGAACGGAGAACATGACTACGGGGTCATGGGGCGCCTTGATGGACCTGAAGGGTTTCGAGATGTACGGTCCTTTTGTCCGCATCGTGTACTGGAAGTATTCCCTGTCGGAGAAGTCTTTCCCGGACCTTTCGGGTGAGTCGGGCACCTGGCTTATAACCCTTCCCGTCTGTGAATAGAGGACAATACCATGGTCGAAATACGCCTTGAGGAAGAACCGCGTCCCCAGTATCTTCTCGAGATGCCTCTGCATGGCGGGATGGTTGTCGATGTCTGCCGTGGGAATGAGCTTCGAGACGTCGATGAGCACCCTCAAGGCCTCATGAATGCTGAGGTCCACATCGTAGGCTATCTTTGAGACGAGTTCAAACTGCTGGTCCGCTATGGTCTTCTTGAAATGCTCCTCGAAAACGCGTTCGAACATGAAGGCACCCGCGCTGAAGATGACGAGGAAGAGGACGGAGACCACGGTGGCCATCTTTGTCTTGAGGCTGAATCTCCGCATCAGGGCCGTCCTCCTTTCTCGAGAAGCCCATCGAGGCGGCGCGGCCCGGTGGCGCGTCGACCCTTCACTGCTGGGACGTGGCTTCCGTCGGAGCCGCTTTCTATCCGCCAGTCGACCTCCTTGTCTGACTGGAACCAGACGATGCCCTCGATGCCCAACCTGCCGGAGGCGGACATGGCATCCCGGATCCACTCGTTCTTGTTGCCGCCTGTGCCGACGGTTGCGGTCTCGAAGACGACGAGGGGTTTTTGCCGGGCAGAGGGACTCAAACCCTTAAGTTCAGCGACAGGGGCCTCAAAGATCTCCCGAAAGGATCTCCACCCGCTCTCCCATCCGTGAATCTCTTTCTTCCTGGTTGTTCCCCAGTTGTACCCGTCCACGCCGAGGATATCGACATAGTCGTCTCCCGGGTAGTAGGCGGACAGGACGTTCCATGAGGCGGAAGGGTCGAAAGTCGTGCCCGGTACAGACTCCGCGTTGGGGCAGAACACCCACAGAACATTGCCGGCGCCGGACCGTTTGAAGATCTCGACGACATACCGGTACATCTTCCGGTAGATGACGGGGCTTTCCGGACCGTATTTATTCTCCGTCGTGCCCCAGTGATAACGCTTCAGATTCATCTCGTGGGCGAAGCGCATGAGCAGGGGCTTCCTCCAGGAGCGGGCCTTTTCCGCGAACCGCTCTATGTAGCGGTCGTACCGGCCGCCAAGCACATCGGCATGGGGGATGGCGATCTCCCTGCCGGCCATCACGAACATGGGCTCCCAGGTGATGCAGGGGAGGGCGCCGGTCGCCGTGATGGCTTCGAGGCTTTCCAGGGGGAATTCGCCGGAGGACCCGTCCTCGAGGGGGGGCCACTGGAGGAAGAAGACGACCATGTCGGGATGAAGGCCGGTTGCCGCCTCGAGGCCCTCGATCCTTGCAGGGGTTATGGGGTAACCGTCGAGGGCGAAGCCCCACAGCGAAGGCCCCGTTCCCGATGTGAGGCAGGATGACGGGAAGAGTATGGCGACGGCCATCAGGAAAAGACAGGCTGTCCCGCACGGTCTCATCCGGCTATCCTCTTGTCTCCCCGGGCTCTTCCACGGGGGTGTTGAAGTAGAATATCGACGAGAGTATCGCGGCGTGATAGAGGCACCAGAAGACGTTGACCAGTATCCCGGCGAAGGGTTCTCTCTCGTACACGAGCCTCATGACTCCCCATGTCGCGGCGCTGATGCATATGGCCCACAGGAGGATCTGGGCCCACATGGCCCGAAGAGGCAGGGCGCGACTCGTTCCTTTCGGCGTGATGCCGAAGGTGCCCTTGAAGCCGATCAGGGCAAGGGCGCTCGACTTCATGAAGACAGGGAAAGTGATGAAGGTCAGGAGCTGCCCCGACATGAGGTCGCGTATCGTGTAGCTGCGTTGTTTCAACGTCCAGTAAAAGGTGGTAAGGGTGATGATGATGTAGGGGACGAAGATGAGGAAATAGAAATCGGGTCTGGCGAAGTACACGGGTACATTGAAGAACAGGAAGATGGGTGGACATATCATCATGATGAAGAATACGAAGCCGATGAAATACCATGTGCTCGACAGGAAATACTCCCACCACTGAAGGAGCGTAAGGCCGCGGGGCCGGCGGATGAAGGTGGCCATGAGCTTTCTCAAGAGCCCTATTGTTCCCAGGGACCACCTGAACTGCTGTTTGAAATAGCCCCCCAGGTCCTCGGGCCCTATCTGGAAGGTCCGCACCCTGTTTATATATGTTGTCTTCCACTTCATGAGATGGAACTGGAGGGACGTGGCAAAGTCCTCGGTGACGGAGGATTCATCGAATCCGCCGACGCTTTTCAGGGCCTCGCGACGGAAAAGGACGTTCGTGCCGCAGCAGAAGGTGGCGTCCTTTGACGCTTTGCCCTCGCATATGTACTCATAGAAGACCGTCTGCTGCAGTCCGGCGGCGCGGGCGATGCGGTTGGAATCGAAGTTGATGTAGTACTGCGGGGTCTGGATGAAGGCCAATTCGGGGTTGTCCTCCATCCGGGCGACCAGGGGTTCCAGGAAGTCGGGGAATGGATTGGAGTCGGCATCGAAGACGACCATATACCGTTCCGTTTCTTTCTTGATCTTCTTGGAATAATTGTGGAATACGAATCCCTCCCTCGTCTGTCCATCAAGGTATTCCATGAAATCGTTGATGATCCCCGCCTTTGCCCCGTGCCATTTCCTGCGGAAGAGGTCGACTCCGACGTACTGGCAGAGCTCTTCGATGGACCTCTTGTAGGCCTCCATGTTCTCGGGAGTGTCCCAGGGGACATCATAACGGGTGTCGTCCAGGAAGTAGATGTACTTGTTGGGGTACGATAGATTGTAGAAGGTGATGAGAGAGTTCTTGACCACCTCGAGGGGTTCCTTGTAGGAGGGCATGACTATGGCGACCGGCGGATAGGCCGGCAGGGGTTCCGTGGGGAGCTCTTTCCGCGAGAAGTCTCTGCGCGTCCACGCGACGGAGAGGATCTCCAGGAAGTATCCTATGCCGTGGACGAGGATGAATATCTCGGCCATGAGCAAAAGGAGCGCGAGGGCCTTCTCGTACCACACATGATCGGTGATCATGAAGAGGATGATGCGCACGATAAGGTACACGGCGGCGAGTGCCATGGCGGCAACGGGGGCCGCCATGATGAGAGCGATTTTTGAGGACGCGGGACGTTTCTCGTTCATCTCAGAATCGGTACCTCACCCACGCCCACGCCCCCGTGGCGTCCCATTTCGGGGACGTGTGGGCGAGGCCCTTTATGCCGACGAACCAGTGCTTCAGGAACTCCCAGTTCCATTCACCCTCGATCTTCGCGTAGGGATTGTTCTCGGAGTCCGTGCCGAAGGAGGCCTTGAGATCGTAGAAATGCTGCTCCGCCCCGCAGATGAAGGTCTTCGAGAGGTCATGCCGCCACTCGAGGATGACGCTGCCGGCGAGATAGTCCCGGGGGGCCCAGTAGGGGTGGATCATGTCGACGAGCTCCCCGTCGCGGTAGACGTATTCGTTGTCGTGGCGGGTATTGCGCATCTCTCCGGAGGCGGCCACCTTGAAGGTCCGCGGGTGGTCGGTGAGGGCATGGCCGGCAGCGAGGCTGACGAGGCTGCCGCTGTTGGAGTCGTTGTAACCTGTGTACTCCGCCTTGCCGCTCACCTCAAACCTGCGGGTAACGTTACTATTGAAGGCGACGAAGACGCGGTCCGCCTGCGTGCCCTGAACTATGCCGAAATAGTTGTATATCTCGTCCGTGCGGGCATATCCGGCGCCGAGGCGCACCCGGTCATCGAGATCGAACCAGACCGTCCCGTGGCCCGTGTCCCTGTCGGCGAGGGTCTTCGAGTCATATCTCTTGTGCGTAAAGGAGCCCTCCGCCTTCACGAAGGGGCTGAAGACCCCGGCGAAGCCGACCGAGACACCGCTGGCGCCGTAGGTCGCGTGATCGAAGTCGGGTGTATCAAGCCAGCGATGGCCCTTGAAAAAGAAATGGTACTGGCACCTGACGGGAACGTCGACGGTGACATCGAAGCGGTTCCGCGTGATGCGGGCGAGGTCTCCCCTGCCTTGCTCGTTCCAGTAAGAGTAATCGAAACGTGCCGAAGGATTGCCCCGGTTCCGGAGCCTCCCGGCGGCTTCCCCGGCAAGGGAGTGAAGCGGGTCGATGGCGAGAAGCCTTTCATAGACCCTTGCCTCGCGGCCGCACAGGCCCAGGGCACAGGCAGCCTGCGCCTCGTCGAAGAGCGCCTCCTCGTTTCCGGGGTTCTCCCTGATGAGGGTCTCGTAGACAGGCAGGGAGCGGGCGAAACGCCCGTCGTAGGCGAGCTTCTTTGCCTCCTTCTCGAGGAGGATCGACCGCTCTATGCGCTCCCGGACCCGTGAGTCGACGGTCTCCTTTTCGTTACCGTGCTCCCGGCGGACCGGTTCCCCGGAGGGAACGGAGAGAGCGGCATCATATGTTTCCATCGCGAGCCCCGGTTTCTTCGCCCACATGGCGGTACGCGCCATCTCCCTGCGCGGAACGGGGTCCGTGGGATCGAGGGCGATGATCTTTCGATAGAGGGCTATGGAGTCGTCATACCGCCTCGACCAGGCGAGGACCCGTGCAAGACCGGTGATGATCTTCGAACTGCCGGGAAATCGCGCCGCAAGGTCCCTGTACAGTGTGATGGATGCCTCGTATTGCCTGGCCGAGGCAAGGGCCTGGGCGAGGGAAATTGAGGCGGGAAAGAAATCGGGATCGCGGCGGAGTGCTTCCTTCAAACAGGCGATGGCTTCGGGGAAGAGGCCATGGGAAAGGTATCGGTCGGCCCATCGGGAAAGGTCGGCCGCGGACAGAGCCGTATCATTGACAATGGATGAGAGAAAGGCGGCCGAGCGCACGGTGTCCGGCCAGTTCACATAGAAACGGGCTGGTATGTTCCCCGGCTCTGCCGCGCGGGCCTTTTCGAAATACCTCCGGGCCTCGGCAGCGTTCTTCTCCCTGAGGTAGGTCCGACCAATGTTCACGCGGACCCCTGCTGCCTCAGCGGTCCGACCGGTCGACCCTTCGTACAGTGACCTGGCCTCGGGATATCTGTCCTGGGACATGAGCGCCTCTCCAAGGACCCGGGAAGCTTCCCTGTCACCCGGCCCGGCCGACAAGGCTTCACGCGCGTATCGTTCTGCCGCGGGAAAGTCCTTTTCGAGGAGCTTTATCGAGGCGAGGGTTGCGAGGGTAACGGCGTCCTTACGGGTAACCATCAGGTCCCTGCAGACACCTTCCGCCTCTTCGTATCGTTCGGAGCTGGCAAGGGTCATCGCGAGCCTCAAGGCCACATCGCGATCACCGGGGTTACCGGCAAGATGCCGCCGGTAGAGAGACCGGGCCTGGGAGAAATCACCCCACATGTTCATCTTGTCTGCAAAGCGGAGCGAGAGGTCCGGCCTGTGTCCCGACGTCCCCAGCGCTTCGAGGTAAAGGTTTCTGCACGCGAGCGCGTGGCCGCGCCCGCATTCGATATCGGCAAGGGCCGCGGCCACGGCGGCATCGCCGGGCTTTCGGGCGTGGAGGCCACGAAGGAGCGAAGCCGCCTCGGCGTCCATCCCGAGGCGCAGAAGGACCTCAGCCGTCTCCGTTTCGATGGTGTTGTCCCCCGGGGCGAGCTTGAGGAGAGCGTGATACTCCGCAAGAGACTCTTTCAACGTGGCATCATCGTAGGAGAGGATCCGCGCCAGAGCGTGGCGTGCTTCCCTGTCCGATACCCTGCCTTCCGGGGGTACGATGGTGACCGTTCGCTCGGCCCGGCAGGGTGCCGCCGGGAACAGGGCCACCATGAGGACCGATAGAAGAATGAGCCTCTTCATGCTATTTCAGCGTTCTCCTGAGTTCCGCCGCGGCTTCACCGTATCTCTTCGACCACATGAGGACCATGGCGTACTTTCTCCTCACCTGTACGTCCCCGGGGAGTGCGGCAAGTATCTTGCGGTATTCGGCGAGGGACTGGTCGTATTGTTTCTCCCAGCTCAGCATCTCCGCGAACCTCAGTCTCGCCGGGTTGTCGCCGGGACGCTTCCCAAGGTATTCCCTGTAAAGCGGGGCGGCCCTGTCGTAAGACTTCCGGTCCCGGTAGAGGTCGGCCATGAGCAGAACCGAATCGACATCGAGCTGGCGGGCGTCGACGCCTTCCAGGACGGCGAGCGCTTCTCCTGCTTTCTTCTGCCAGAAAAGGACCTTTGCCAGTTCGATCCTTGCTTTCGGGAGGTCCGGCCTTTCCTTGAGGAGCTTCCTGTACTCTGTGACGGATTCTTCGTGTCGCCCCGCGTAGCTCAGCACCCGGGCAAGCTCCCATCGTGCCATCCAGTCAGGGATCTCCTGGCCTGCTGTGGGTAAGGTGTCAGACCGTCGGGAGGCTTCACCGGCGAAGGGGCATCCTGGCGCCGCGAGGAAGACAAGGATCGTGATAATGCATGGAACCGCCAGGTAAGCCAGTGATCGATTCATGGTTTCTCTCCCAGGATAGCCCTGTAGCGCAGGATGGCCTCATCATAGCGTCTAAGGGCGGTCAGCGCGCGGGCGAGCCCGAGGGCGGCAGCCCTGTTTCCAGGCTCCTTCGCGAGGAGGGTACGGTACATGTCCGCCGCGCGCGCGTGATCGCCCTGCCGGTCATACAACCCGGCCAGTTCGAGTTCGACGCCGGCGTCGCCGGGGTTTATGGTTGCCAGCTTCCCGAAGGCCTCGATGGCCATCGTCAGATCCCCTGCCTCCGCGTAGGACTTCCCGAGAAGCCTCAGGGTGTCTGTGGGCCGGAAACCTTTCCCGGCCAGGGCGTCGCAGATCGGGATCACCTGTTGCCAGGCCCCCCTTCGGGACAGGTCCTCCGCGGTCCTGTAAAGAAGCCAATCCTGTTTCAGATACCGGTATGACGCCGTTGTTGCCAGGGCGAGGATGATGATCGATATGATAAAGTAAAGGACTTTCATAGGGTTATCGGTCCCGCGGCATCCGGCGATCCACCGTGGAGTATAGCATGTGTGGTGATGGTGTCAATGGAGAAGGGCTATGTGGAGGGGCTTCAGGTCATTCCGGTATTCGTGATTGTGAAGCCGGGGTTTTTGGAATACTATGTGAAATAGAGAAGGAGGTGCCTATGCCTGAGGTACGGTTGAACCAGATCACGGGAGACTGGGTCATCATCGCCACGGAGAGGGCCAGGCGTCCCGAGGACTTCAAGCACGCGAGGGAACATGTCACGCTCCCCGATCATTCGCCGTCCTGTCCTTTCTGCACGGGCAACGAGGGCATGACGCCCTCCGAGACGCTCAGGCTTTCCGATGATGAGGGCCGGTGGACGGTCCGGGTGGTGCCCAACAAGTACTCGGCGCTTACCCCGGAAGGTGTCATCGTGAAGAAGAGGGATGACCTCAGGGAATGCCTTTCCGGTGTTGGGCTCCACGAGGTTATCATCGAATCGCCGATCCACAACACGACGACCGCCCTCCTGCCGCTTGACCGGGTAGCGGACATACTGGTCGCGTACCGACACCGTCAGCTCGCCTTCTACAATGACGACCGCGTCGAACACGTTATAATCTTCAAGAACCATGGCGAGGACGCCGGGACGTCCCTCGAACACCCCCATTCGCAGATAGTCGGGACCCCCGTCTTCCCCGGGCAGGTGATGAACCGTCTCAACGAGGCGATACGCAACTATTACTACGTGAACTTCGGCGACTGTCTCTATTGTACCTATATGAAAGGAGAGAAGGACGACGGAGTGAGGGTGGTCTCCGAGAACGAACATTTCCTGGCCTTTGTTCCTTACGCCGCGTTGTCTCCTTTCCACATTTGGATCTATCCGAAGCGGCACAACGCCTGCTACGGCCATATCACGGATGACGAGATACCGGCCCTGGCGCTCATCCTGAAGGAGATTCTGCTGCGCCTCTACCTCGGTCTCGGCAACCCTGACTACAACTACGTGATCCGGTCATTGTCCCCCGGCGGTGCCGACGCCAAGTACTTTCACTGGTACCTTGCCATTGTCCCAAGGCTTACCAGGGCCGCCGGTTTCGAACTGGGCACGGGCATGTATATCAACACGTCCCTGCCCGAAGAGAGCGCCGAGTTCCTGAGGAACGTGCCGATCGGGGAATTGTGACCAATGTTTTTGCGGGAGAGTGTTCAGGTTGTCCTCCGGCCGGTCGAGCGAAGACTCTTGAGGGATCCAGGATTGCTTTTGGGTACAGGTGATCATGGGTGACGGACAGAAGAGAATAGGTTTTTTCCATGGCCCATGACCTGTGACCCATCACCTGTCCTTCCGCTGTCTTCCCGGCCTGTCCGTATTGACTAATCAAGGATTTGACAATATAATAATACACTTTTTTTAGAAGGGGCTGAACGTGAGAGATACCTATTGCGGCACGATACGAAAAGAGCATGTGGATATGACGGTGACCCTGGCAGGGTGGGTCTTCAGGAGACGCGACCACGGAGGGCTTGTGTTCGCCGACCTGCGCGATGTGACGGGAATCGTCCAGATCGTGTTCTCTCCCGAGATATCGAAGGAGGCGCACGAGAGGGCAGGCGACATACGGAGCGAGTATGTCCTCAAAGTGACGGGCATGGTCAGAAGGAGACCCGCCGAGACGGAGAACCCGGGCTTGCCCACGGGAGAGGTCGAGGTGTATGTTTCGGACTTTGAGGTCCTCAACACGTGCAAGGTCCTTCCCTTCCAGCTCGATGATGAGGACATAGGCGAGGCCACGCGCCTCAGGTACCGTTATCTCGACATGCGGCGCCCGGAGGTGCAGAAGGTCTTCATCGAAAGGAGCAAGGCCTACACGGTCACGCGGGATTACCTGTTGTCGAAGGGGTTCTACGAGTTCGAGACGCCCCTGCTCACGAAGTCGACGCCCGAAGGCGCGCGTGATTTCGTGGTGCCCAGCAGGCTCAACACGGGCATGTTCTACGCGCTGCCGCAGTCGCCCCAGCTCTTCAAGCAACTCCTCATGATGAGCGGTTTCGAGAGGTATTTCCAGATCGCCCGTTGTTTTCGCGATGAGGACTTGAGGGCCGATCGTCAGCCGGAGTTCACCCAGATAGATATCGAGATGAGCTTTGTCGACAGGGAAGACGTGATGACTGTCAACGAGGGGCTCATCATTGCCCTCTACGAGGCATTGAAAGGTAAGAGGCCCCCCGAGGTCCCTTTTCCCCGTATGAGCTTTTCCGAGGCGATGGAGAAATACGGGAGCGACAAACCCGACCTGCGCTTCGACCTGCCCATCGTGGACATGACGCACATATTCCAGAAGACGGAGTTCGGGGTCTTCAAGAAGACGATAGAGGCGGGCGGGGCCGTGAAGGGGCTTGTTCTCAAGGGAAAGACCCTCTCCCGCAAGGACCTCGACGTGTCGGTGGAAACGGCCATGGACATAGGAGCCGGCGGTCTCGTGTGGATACGCATGGATCCCGACGGGGCGCTCCAGTCTCCGACGGTGAAGTTCTTAAGCGACGAAGAGAAGTCGCAGATGATATCCCTTTTCAGCGTCGAGCCGGGCGATGTGTTGTTCATCATGTGTGATAAGCGGCTCCGCGTGAGTGAGCTCATGGGAAGGTTCCGGCTGTACCTGGGCGAGAGATACGACCTCATCGACAAGAGCCTGGACAAGTTCCTCTGGGTCATCGATTTCCCCCTCCTCGAGTACAGTGAGGAGGAGAAACGCTACGTTGCCCGCCATCATCCCTTTACGTCCCCCAAGGGGAGCCTTGCCGGTTTCGACGGGGACTACGATTCCATTCTCGCCAATTCCTACGACCTCGTTTTCAACGGGGTCGAACTGGGCGGGGGCAGCATCAGGAACCACAGGACCGAGGACCAGGCGGAGATGTTCCGGCTCCTCAATATAGGAGAAGCGGAGGCGGCGGACAAGTTCGGCTTTCTCCTGGAGGCCCTGGAGATGGGGGCCCCTCCCCATGGCGGCATAGCCTTCGGTCTCGACCGCATATTGATGATGTTCCTGGGGCTTGGCAGCATCAGGGACGTTATCGCCTTTCCGAAGACGCAGAAGGGCTCCTGCCTTCTCACCGGCGCACCCGGTAGGGTGGGGCCGAGACAGCTCGCGGAGCTGAAGATACGGACCATTGCCGATTGACAATTTCACGGGGGTGATATGAAGAAGAAGGAGAAGAAGAAGGGATTTATCTTCAAGAACGTTGCCGGTGCGTCCAATTATCCTCTCATCGACGTGGACCACCCCCAGCTCTTCCGGGATATCTTTCCCTACGATGAGGTCTGCAAGGTGAAGTTCGACCACAAGATCGAACTCATCGACCCCCCTGACGATATCTATATCACGGATACGACCTTCAGGGACGGCCAGCAGGCAAGGCCTCCCTTCACGGCTGAACAGATCGAGGACCTCTTCGAGTTCCTCCACCGTCTGAGCGGGCCGAACGGGGTCATCAGGCAATCGGAGTTCTTCCTGTACACGGACAAGGACAAGGAGGCGTTGCGCAGGTGCCAGGAGAAAGGGTACCGCTTCCCGGAGATAACGGGGTGGATAAGGGCGCACAAGGAGGACCTCCAGCTCGTGAAGGACATGGGGCTCAAGGAGACGGGCATCCTCACGAGCGTCTCCGATTACCACATATTCCTGAAGCTCAACAAGACGAGACCCCAGGTCTTCAAGGACTATCTCAAGATAGTGGAGAGCGCTCTCGACCACGGCATAACGCCGAGATGCCACTTCGAGGACGTGACGAGGGCTGATATATACGGTTTTTGCGTTCCCTTTGCCCAGGCGCTCATGGCCCTGTCGGAGGAGGCGAAGCTGCCTGTCAAGATACGGCTCTGCGACACCCTGGGTGTCGGCATCACGTACCCCGGTTCGGCGCTTCCCCGGTCCATCGGAAAGATCATTCGCGCCATGATCGACGATGCCGGCGTGCCTTCGGATTGCCTCGAGTGGCACGGTCACAACGATTTCTACAAGGTCCTCATCAACAGCATCAGCGCGTGGATGTATGGATGCACCTATGTTAACGGTACCTTGCTCGGTCTCGGGGAGAGGACGGGCAACGCGCCCATCGAAGGGCTTGTCATGGAGTACGTCTCCCTGACGGGGGAGAACAACGGTGTGGACACGACGGTCATAACGGAGATGCGCAACTATTTCGAGCGGGAGATCGGCCATCATGTCCCGAAGAACCAGCCCTTCGTGGGGCTCGACTTCAATGCGACCTCGGCGGGGGTCCACATAGACGGCATCTTGAAGAACGAGGAGATATATTCTGCATTCGACACGAACAAGCTCCTCAACAGACCTCTCGCGGTCAATATTACCGATAAATCGGGTCTGGCGGGGATAGCCCACTGGGTCAACTCTCACTTCGCGCTCACGGGGAAGGAGAAGGTACAGAAGACACATCCCGGGGTGGCCAAAATAAACAAATGGATCGCGAAACAATACGAGGACGGCCGCATAACGTGCATGTCCGAAGAGGAGCTCGAGCACCAGGTGAGGCGGTATATCCCCGAGATGTTCGTGTCCGAGTTCGAGTTGATGAAGAAGAGGGCTTTCGACATGGCTGCCCACCTCGTGGAAGAGTATATTGAGAACCCTGACATCAAGGGCATGAAGCCGGACCGGCAGGAAGAGCGCCTCAAGGGCCTCGTCGAGGATTATCCTTATATTCAGTTCGCCTATGCCGTCAACGGGGAAGGGGTCAAGATCACGCGCAACATCACACAGATCGTGGACAAGGCCAAGTACCAGAGGATCGGACTCAACGACGACTTCTCCGACAGGGATTGGTTCATCAAACCCATGGCTGATGGCAGGATACACGCCACCGACCTTTATTCATCGAGGATAACCGGGGCGCTGTGCGTCACCGTTTCAGGGCCCATTCGGGACGAGATGGGCGACATCGTCGGCGTCCTCGGCCTCGACATCCGGTTCGAGGACCTGGCAAGGGCGGAGGCTTGATGGTGAAGGGCAGGACGCTGGCTGAAAAGATACTCGGCAGAAACGTCGGTGGTGACACGGTTCAGGGGAACTACGTTGTCGTCAATGTCGACAGGATACTCCTTCAGGACGGAACGGCGCCCCTCGCGATCAGGAAATTCGCGGACATGGGCTTTGACAGGCTCTTCGACGGATCGAGGGTCACCTTCTTCATCGACCACGCATCACCGAGCCCCAGGATGGAGCTCTCCAACGACCACATGATGATAAAGGAGTTCGCGGGCCGTTTCGGCGCGAACGTGAGCGATGTGGGAGAGGGCATCTGCCACCAGCTTATGTCCGAGGGTATCCTGGTGCCGGGTGAGGTGCTCGTGGGGGCCGACTCGCACACGTGCACGGGGGGTGCTCTCGCGTCCTTCGCGACAGGCATGGGTTCCACGGATATCGCCACGGCGATGGGCCTCGGTAAGACCTGGATGAGGGTGCCTGAGAGTTACCTGTTCCGTCTTTCCGGGTCGTTCCCGAAGGGCGTGTTCCCGAAGGACCTTATCCTCAGGATCATAGGCATGATAGGGGCCGACGGCGCAACCTACAAGGCGATGGAGTTCTCGGGCGAGGCCGTGGGTTCCATGGAGATAGAGGAGAGAATGACGGTTTCGAACATGGCCGTTGAGGCGGGGGCTAAGTGCGGGCTTTTCCCTTCCGACGCGATGACCCGGGCCTATCTCGTCCGAAAGGGGCGGGGAGATGCCTTCGTGGAGATCGCACCCGACGGGGACGCGGTGTACGAGAAGGTCTTCGACGTGGACCTCGGCGGGCTGGCGCCCGTCGTCAGCCTGCCTCATACCGTCGACAATACGCGAACCGTCGATGACAGCGAGGTCCGCGACATGGCCGTGCACCAGGTCTTCATCGGTTCCTGTACGAACGGGAGGCTGGAGGACCTGCGGGTTGCGTCACAGGTCCTTGCCGGCCGCAAGAAACATCCGAATGTGCGCCTCCTCGTGGGTCCCGCGTCACGGGACGTGTACCGCGCGGCCCTGAGAGAGGGCATTCTGGAGACGCTCCTCGACGCGGGGGCGACTATCCTGCCCCCCGGTTGCGGGCCTTGCATCGGGCTGCACCAGGGTATCCTGGGCAACGGTGAGATATGCGTCGCAACATCGAATCGGAACTTTCTGGGCAGGATGGGCAACCCGGGATCGGGCATTGTGCTCGCGTCTCCGGCAACCGCGGCGGCAAGCGCGCTCGCGGGAAGGATCTCCGATCCGAGAGAGGTTCTGTGATGATCATAAAGGGTAAGGCATGGATGTTTGGGGACGATATTTCGACGGACCACATCATCCCCGGGCGCTTCTATCATCTCCGATCCAACCTGGAAGAGCTGAAGAAGCACGTTTTTGACGACATCGCGCCCGGTTTCTCCGAGAGGATAGCGAAGGGCGACGTGATCGTCGGGGGAAGGAATTTCGGCCTGGGGTCGAGCAGGGAACATGCCCCCCTTATCATCAGGATGGCCGGTATAGACGCGATAGTGGCCCCTTCATTCGCCCGCATCTTTTACCGGAATGCGATCAATGTGGGTCTCGCGGCCATTATCTGCCCCGTCGACGGCATAACGCAGGGTGACGCGCTCGAGATCGGCCTCGATGAAGGGTTGCTCACGAACATCACGAAAGGTGAAACGAGGCGGTTCGCTCCCCTGCCGGCCATCATGCGGAGCATACTGGATGAAGGCGGTCTCGATCACTATATAAGAAAGCACGGAGGGTTCACCATCTGATGGAGAGGATCAGGATACCTGTGATCGCCGGTGACGGAACGGGCGAGGACATCTGGAGCGCCTCGCGCGAGGTCTTCGAGGAGGCGGTCCTCAAGACGACGGGCGGTACGAAGCAAATAGAATGGATCCCTGTCACGGCCGGTTTGAAGGCCCTTGATGCCGGGAATGTCCTTTTGCCCCAGGAGACTGTCGACGCCATCCTGGAAAGCACGATCGCCTTGAAGGGCCCCCTGACCACACCTGTCGGCGGAGGCTTCAGGAGCGTCAACGTCTATCTGCGGCAAAGATTCGACCTCTATGTGTGCATGCGGCCGATACGCTGGTTCAAGGGTCTGCCGAGCCCTCTTGTGAACCCCCAGGCTGTGGACATGGTGATCTTCCGGGAGAACACCGAGGACCTGTACCGGGGGATAGAATGGAAGGGAGGTACGGCGGAGGCGAAGACCGTCATTGACTTCCTGCGGAACGTGATGGGCGTGGAGGTGGATCCAGACAGCGGAATAGGGATAAAGCCCATGAGCCCCGCCGGGACACGGCGGTTTGTCAGGTGGGCGATAGACTGGACGATAAAGGCCGCCCGCAGGGGCATCACCATCGTCCACAAGGGAAACATCATGAAATACACCGAAGGCGCCTTCCGTGAATGGGCCTACGAAACGGCACGGGAATTCGACGACCTGTCCGCCGAGGGGGCAGCGGGAAAGATACCCGTAAACGACAGGATAGCGGACAACATGTTCATGCAGGTCATCGCGAGACCCGGGGACTACGATGTCCTCCTGTGTCCGAATCTCAACGGCGATTACCTGTCCGATGCCTGCGCGGCGCTCATCGGGGGACTCGGTGTCGCTCCGGGAGCGAACATCGGTGCCGACGTGGCAATATTCGAGCCCACCCACGGGAGCGCTCCGAAGTATGCGGGTCGCGACATGGTCAACCCCACGTCCTTCATTCTTTCGGGGGCAATGCTTTTCGACCACATAGGCATGGGCGAGACGGCCTCAGCGATACGCCGAGCCGTTGAAGAGACGATACAGGCGGGTATCATGACCTATGATCTGGCGCGGCAGGTCCGGGATGGAAAGGCCGTGAGGTGTTCGGAATACGGTGAGGCGGTCGTTAGGAGGCTGTCCGTTTCAGGGGCAAGCACGGAGACACAGGGAAGGTAAGTGTATGATAGACGAACTCAAAGGAAAGATAGACGAGCTTCAGGAGCGCATCCTCTCCCTCAGAGGTTATCTTTGACCTGCCTCAACTTCACGAAACACTGACACAATTCGACAGGCAGATCTCCGAGGCCACCTTCTGGGACGATCAGGAAAAGGCCCAGAAGATTCTCAGGGACCGTTCCCGGATCGACGAAGAGATAAGGAACTGGCAGAAGAAAGAAGAAGAACTCGAAGAGATCCTTATACTCAGCGATTTCCTCCGGGAAACGGAGGACTCGAAGGACCTCGAAGAACTCGTCGAACGTGTCAGGTCCCTCGAAGAGTCTCTTGGCTCCTACGAGATCGAGAGGATGCTCTCAGGCGAGAATGATGACAACAACGCCATCATCTTCATCAACTCCGGGGCGGGAGGCACCGAGGCCCAGGATTGGGCTGAGATGCTCTTCAGGATGTACCTGAAGTGGGCGGAGAGGAAGGGCTTTGAGACCCAGGTCGTCGACCTCCTGCCCGGGGAGGAAGCGGGGGTGAAGAATGTTACCTTCCTGGTTTCGGGCAAACATGCGTACGGGTATCTCAAGTGCGAGAACGGCATTCACCGTCTGGTCAGGGTATCTCCCTATGACGCGAACAATCGCCGTCACACGTCCTTTGCCTCCGTTTACGCCTATCCCGAGATATCGGAGGATATACAGGTCGATATCAAGGAAGAGGACCTGCGCATCGACACGTACAGATCGAGCGGCCCTGGGGGCCAGCACGTGAACAGGACCGATTCGGCGGTAAGGATCACCCACATTCCCACGGGCATTGTCGTTCAATGCCAGAACGAGCGGTCCCAGCACAAGAACAAGTCGATGGCCATGGCCATCCTCAAGTCCAGGATCTACGAACTGGAGAAGAAGAAACAGGAAGAAAAAATGGATTCCCTGAACAAGGAAAAGAAGGACATAGCCTGGGGAAGCCAGATCCGCTCCTACGTTCTCCATCCCTACAGACTCATCAAGGATCACAGGACGAAACACGAGGAGCATAATGCCGATGCCGTGCTTGACGGGGATATCGATGCTTTTATTAAGGAATACCTTTTGTACTTGACTTTCGATCAGAAAAGGAAGGATAATTAGGTAGATATGGAAATTTTCAGTATAAATAAAGAGGTAATTAACGTAAACCGTATAGAAGAACTGGAAGAAAAGATCGATCGGCTTATCGAGGGCTATCGAGCCCTCAAGGAAGAGAACGAGAGGCTGAAAGCTGAGGTCGAGTCCTTCCAGAGCAATGACAGAGATCTACAGGGGAAGATCTCGGAGATCCGGGGCGAGCGGGAATTACTCATCGAGAAGGTCCAGAAGATACTCGAAAAGGTCGAAAGAGTAGAGATTTAGGGGTCTGCATGGAGAAGAAGGTTGAAGTGACCATCCTGAAACAGCCTTTCACTTTCGTCGGGGAGGATGATGAGAGGATCAAACGCGATGCCCGCTTTGTGGGCGACAAGATCGACCGCGTTGTTACGCGCTACGGTATAGTCAATACACTGAATGCAGTCATCATGGCAATGATGGAACTGGCGGACGAATACCTGGAGATGAAGCAGCAGATAGAAAAGGTGGACGGAAGGACGCTTCGACTTATTAAAAAGTTCGAAGATATTGAAAATATAGATGTTCCCTGCGGTGTTCGTGATAGGCGGTAGGCTGTGAGCCAACACCTCAACACAGGGAGTCGTTCCCTGCTGCGGTGTGCATGCTCACCTCGAGTGAGAAGCCTGATGCAGTAAAACGACACCCACGTGAACACGAGGTTCAAGACATATCGTCTACACGGCATTGCGGGGCTAATTTTAAGGGGTAATGCTTAAGGAAACAGAGGTTTGACATAAATAAACTTCGAGCCGTCATGGAGGGGTATTCAATATAAATATTCATTGGTCTGTATCTATATTGTTAATCCTCTTTCTTTCCTTTTGACCGCACCCCCTTAATAATATTGAGATATATTAGGGGGTCCCATTGAATACAATAGTGATAGCCGTTATCGCTTTCGTTGTAGCTCTGTTTATCGGCTTTTTTCTTACCAAGCTTATCCACCAGAAGAAAGTTGGCGAATACGACAAGATCGGAAAGAAGATCCTTGATGACGCGAAGAAAGAGGCCGATGTCGTCATACGGGAGGCTTCCATCCAGGCGAAGGACGTCGTCCTTCAGGCCCGCAACGAGATCGAACAGGAGGTGAAGGCCCGGAAGGTGGAGATGCAGAACACCGAGCGCAGGCTTTCGCAGAAGGAACTCAACATAGACAAGAAGCTCGATACCCTTGAAAGGAAAGAGGAAGAGCTGTCGCGAAAAGACCGCGAGATGTCGAACAAGCACAACCAGCTGGAAGGCAGGATCAGGGAGCAGGAGACCCTCGTGGTACGCGCGAAGGAGCAACTCGAAAAGATATCGGGCATGACCGCCGAAGAGGCAAAGAAAATGCTCGTCACCGCCATGGAGGAAGAGGCCCGCTTCGAATCGATGAAAATGATCAAGAAGATCGAAGAGGAGGCCAGAGAGAAGGCGGACAAGAAGGCGAAGGAGATCATAGCTTTTGCCATCCAGAGGTATGCCGGCGAATACGTCGGTGAGGACACCGTTTCCGTGGTCCCTCTGCCCAACGAGGAGATGAAGGGCAGGATCATAGGCCGTGAAGGCCGGAATATCAGGGCCCTGGAGGCCGCGACGGGCGTGGATATCATCATCGATGACACCCCGGAGGAGGTGATCCTTTCCTGTTTCAATCCCGTGAGGAGAGAGGTGGCGAGGATCGCCATAGCGAAGCTCATAAGCGACGGCAGGATACACCCTGCCCGGATCGAGGAGATCGTCTCCAAGGTTGCCGAGGAGATGGAGGAGAAGATCAAGGAGGCTGGTGAACAGGCGGTGTTCGACCTCGGGATCCACAACGTTCACCCCGAGCTTGTCAAGCTCCTGGGGAGGCTCAAGTTCCGCAGCAGCTACGCCCAGAATATCTACCAGCATTCCCTCGAGGTGGCCTTCATCTGTGGCGCCATCGCCTCGGAGTTGAAGGTGAGCGTCAAGGAGGCGAAGAGGGCGGGGCTCCTTCACGATATCGGGAAGGCCGTCGACCACGAGATCGAGGGTTCCCATGCCACGATAGGCGCCGACCTGGCGAGAAAATACGGGGAGAGCGAGGAGATCATCCATGCCGTTCTGGCCCACCACGAGGACGTTGAGGTCAAAAGCCTCCTCGACGTGATCGTTCAAGCGGCCGACGCCCTCTCGGGGGCAAGGCCCGGCGCGCGCAGGGAGATGTTGGAAACCTACATCAAGCGGCTCCAGGAACTCGAAAAGATAGCCAACACCTTCCAGGGCGTTGAGAAATCCTATGCCATCCAGGCGGGCAGGGAGATACGCATAGTCGTCAACAGCGAGAGGGTGGGTGACGAGAACATCATTATGATGTCCAAGGACATCGCGAAGAAGATCGAGACAGACCTGTCCTATCCGGGCCAGATCAAGGTGGTCGTGATCAGGGAAACACGTTCGATAGAATATGCAAAATGACCAATTTACAGTACTTTTCCTGGGTGATGTGATCGGGAAGCCGGGACGGAAGGCTGTCGGTCGGTACCTCGAGCAGAACCGCGCGGATTTCGTCGTGATAAACGGTGAGAACCTGGCGGGGGGAATAGGGATAACCACCAGGACCGCGGTGGAGATGCTCTCCCTCGGTGTTGACGCAATTACCACGGGAAATCATGTCTGGAAGAAGAAAGAGGTGATCCCCTTCCTCATGGAAGAGAAGAGGGTGGTCCGTCCCCTCAATTATCCCCGGGGAACACCTGGCTTCGGGTATACCGTGGTGAAGAAGAACGACCTCTCGCTATGTGTCGCCAACATAGAAGGGCGTATCTTCATGAATTCCCTCGATTGCCCCTTCCGGGCCATGGAGGAGTTCCTCGAGATGGAAAGACCGGATGCGCCGATCATCGTCGATTTTCACGCGGAGGCGACATCGGAGAAGATAGCCATGGGATGGTACCTCGACGGAAGGGTTACGGCCCTGATGGGCACCCACACGCACGTCCAGACCGCTGACGACAGGGTGTTGCCGAGAGGCACCGGGTACATCACCGACGCGGGCATGACGGGCCCCACCGATTCTGTCATCGGGATGGACAAAAAGGGGGTCCTTGAACGTTTCTACACCCAGATGCCGCAGAAGTTCGAGGTAGGAAAGGACGATGTCGAGGTCCAGGGGGTCCTGCTCACCATCGACAGGAACGGGCACAGGTGCCTTGATATCAAAAGGGTCAAGGAAAAAGTAATCTGACCGGAAGTTCGTCACACAGTTCAGATCTTCTGAAAACACCGTATTGGAGACGTTATGGGGATCGAAGAACAACTGGCAATAATCAAGCGTGGCGCTGTAGACCTGATCAATGAGAAGGAACTCAGGGACAAACTGGCGCGTTCGGAGAAGGAAGGAAAACCGCTCAGGGTCAAGCTTGGCCTGGACCCGACGGCCCCCGACCTTCATCTCGGTCATACGGTGGTTCTCCAGAAGCTGAAGCAATTTCAGGACCTGGGCCACATCGCCATATTCCTTATCGGTGATTTCACGGGGATGATCGGCGACCCGACGGGACGCAGCGAGACGCGGCCTGCTCTGACGAAGGAAGAGATCATGGTCAACGCGGAGACATACAAGAAGCAGGTCTTCAAGATACTCGACCCGGAGAGGACGGAGGTCCGATACAACAGTGAATGGTTCGAACAGATCAACGCCGCAGACATGATCAGGCTCTGCGCCCAGTACACGATGGCACGGATCATGGAGAGGGAGGACTTCAGGAACCGTTACCAGAACAACCTGCCCATCAGCATCCATGAATTCCTTTATCCCCTCGTCCAGGGCTACGATTCCGTCGCTCTCAAGGCGGACATCGAGCTTGGCGGCCATGACCAGATATTCAACCTTTTCGTGGGGAGGGACATACAGAAGGCCTACGGCCAGGAATCGCAGGTCCTCGTCACGGTGCCGCTCCTCGAAGGCACCGACGGCATCAACAAAATGAGCAAGAGCTACGGGAACTACGTGGGCATCGACGAGCCACCCGAGGAGATGTTCGGTAAGCTGATGTCCATTTCCGACGAGCTGATGATAAAGTACTACGAGCTCCTGAGCGATATTCCCCTCGCATCCCTGGAGGCTCTCAAGAAGGGGATCGCGGCAGGCTCGGTCCACCCGAAACAGGCAAAGGTCGATTTCGCGAAGGAGATCATCACCCGCTTCCACGACGCATCCTCCGCTGAGGTCGCCCATGAGAACTTCGAGAAGATGTTCAGGGACAAGGAGATACCCGAGGAAATCGAGACCGTGACGATGAGCCGGTACAATGCCGGTACATGGCTTCCCAAGCTCATGGTGAACATGGGACTCGTGCCTTCAACCTCGGAAGGGAAACGGATGATCAAACAGGGCGCGGTCACAATAAACGGGCAAAAGATGTCTTCGGAAGACCTTCCGGCGGGAAACGAGCTTGTTATCAAGGTTGGGAAGAGGAAGTTCGGGAAACTTGTTCTCCAATGATGGCTGTAATCCTTGACATTAGGGGTAATTTGTAGTTTATTTTACCCTCGATAGCGTTAGATGATTGTGCTGTTATCAATGTTCTTTGACGAGAAGATAGTGAATTCCACTCCCCGGTAGCTCAATCGGCAGTAGCGACTGGCTGTTAACCAGTAGGTTGCAGGTTCGAGTCCTGCCCGGGGAGCTTTTTTCTGCTATTTTCGGAACCTGGGTCAGAGGTCTTTTGCGATGTACATCCTGTATGTTCTATATTCGCCTACGATAAGGAAATTCTGTATCGGTAACACGTCCAACCTGAGAAGCGTCTGATCAGCGATCTGCGGATCGATATCAACCTTTCCGAATCAGAATAGAACCACCCCCATGTTTTTTGTATTCTGTTTCTTGTCCTGATGTATTATTATAACCGACGTGTCCCGATCAAAGAAGTACCACCTGATACTCCTGGCTATCGTCCTTGCCATTTTTGCCTGGTCGGGAATCAACCCCCATGACAGCTGGCTTACATGGGTCCTTGAGACTGCCCCGTTCATGATTGGGTTACCCATCATGGTGTTGACGTACAGGCGTTTCCCGCTGACCGATCTGGCGTACACCATAATAGCGCTCCACGCCATGATACTAATGCTCGGGGGCCACTATTCCTATGCGAAAGTGCCGCTCGGCTTCTGGATGGAGGATTGGTTCGGCTGGACACGGAATAACTACGACAAGATCGGGCATTTCATGCAAGGTTTCGGGCCGGCGATATACGCGCGGGAGATCATAGTGCGCACATCCCCGCTCGGTCGGGGCAAGTGGCTTGCTTGTTTTTCAATTGCCGTGCCTCTCGCCTTTTCGGCGTTGTATGAGATCATAGAGTGGCTGGCATCCCTGTCCGATCCGACGGACACCGAGGCCTTTCTCGGAACGCAGGGCTATGTCTGGGATACGCAGACGGACATGTTCTGGTGCCTTGTAGGCTCCATCGTTGCGCTCATCCTGCTCTCCAGGCTCCATGACCGGCAGTTGTCCCGTGTGGCGCTTTTCCACCCCGGTCGGGGAGGGCGCGAGACTTCGTGACCACGGAGTTTTTTCTTTGATGTTTCCCTGGTTTTCTTCCTATAATAGACAACCCCTGCATCGGAGAGCCTCAAGTCGTGAAGGATAGGTAAAGGGATGACTGCGGCATGAAGAACCTTTTTCCATATGAAAAGGACATTCCGACGGAAATGCTCGAGGGCATACCTGTCGGGGGGATGGACTATCTCGTCGCGGGAAAGGTCGAAGGGTGGAAGGGTCCCTTCAGGGAGGTTTCGTCTCCTGTGCTCCTGCAGGGTGCGGGAGGTTTGTCCCGGAAGTGCATCGGGTCTGTGCCTTCCATGGACGAGGAGGCGTCCCTCGGCATGCTTCGCCAGGCCCGCGAGGCGTATTCCGCCGGGATGGGAGAATGGCCCCGGCTGTCGGCAAGCGCCAGGGCTGAGCGGATGAACGCATTCATTCTCCGGATGGAGGAGAAAAGGGACAGCATCGTTCGTCTCCTTGAGTGGGAGATCGGGAAGACGGTTGGCGACGCTGCGAACGAGTTCGACCGGTCCCTCGCATACGCCCGGGCGTGTCTTGAGATGCTCCCGCCATGCGGCGGGAGGCCGGGAGGGCTCACCGTGGACAACGGTGTTGCCGGCAGACTCGAAAGGGTGCCTCGCGGCGTTGTTCTCATCATGGGCCCCTTCAATTATCCCCTCTTTGAAACGATGACCGCCTTCGCCCCGGCGCTACTGGCGGGCAACACGGTGATCGTCAAGCCGCCCCGACTGGGATGCCTCTTTTTCCAGCATCTTCTCGGACCCGTCGCGGACATCTTTCCGGCCGGGTCCGTGAACATCGTCTATGGCGACGGCAGGAGAACAATACCACCACTTCTGTCGTCGGGGATGGTGGACCTTTTCTACTTCATCGGGACGAGTCCTGTAGCCGGGTATCTCAAGGGGCTTCACCCGAAAGCGCACCGGCTCAAATGTATCCTGGGTCTTGAGGCGAAGAACCCTGCCATCATACTTCCCGATGCCGACGTGGACAGGGCGGCCTCGGAATGCGTAAAAGGGGCCCTCGCCTTTAACGGTCAGCGGTGTGCCGCCTTGAAGATACTCTTCGTGCATCGCAGCATCGCGGGGGACTTCAATGAGTACCTTGGCGATGCGGTCCGGGGTCTGAAGCACGGGATGCCGTGGGAAGATGGGGTTTTCGTCACGCCCCTTGCCGAGCACGACCGGGCGCAGTACCTGTCGGGGCTGGTGGAGGACGCCATGAGCCTTGGTGCCGGGATCGTCAACGAAGGCGGGGGCGAAACAACGGGGACCTTTTTTTCTCCGGCAGTCCTGTACCCCGCTTCGACGCAGATGCGGGTGTGCCGGGAGGAACAGTTCGGTCCCGTCGTACCGGTGGTTCCCTACGACGATATCGACGAGCCTCTCAGATATATTGCGGAATCGCCGTATGGCCAGCAGGCAAGTCTTTTCGGGAAGGACAGGGCAACCTTAGGGAAACTGACGGGATATCTCGTTCACCACGTGTCGCGGGTCAACATCAATTGTCAGTGCCAGCGCAGTCCCGATACGGTCCCCTTCACGGGCAGAAAGGATTCCGCGGAAGGCAGCCTCTCGATCTCCGAAGCCATCGACGCATTCACCGTCCCCACCTTCATAGCCACAAAGAACGACGACGGAAACGTCAACATCATCAAAGACCTCTAGGCCCGTCGCACGCTCTACCTCGAATGCAGAAGGATCGAACAGCCCTCGACGGTAATTGACAACGCAAAGCACTGTCTTTATCTTTTTCCTGAGACCTGAGACCTGAGACCTGAGACCTGAGACCTGTCTTCCTACACCTTGTCCCATTTCTTCCATTTCATCCCGAAGGCCTCCGCCACGGCGGGGTGGGTTATCGCGCCTTTCTTCACGTTGATTCCGGAGGCGATCAGCGGGTCCTTGGACGCCGCCTTTTTCACCCCCAGGGACGCTATGGTCTCGATGTACGGGAGGGTGGCGTTGGTCAGGGCGAAGGTCGATGTCCTCGGGACGGACGCGGGCATGTTCGGGACGGCGTAATGGATGACATCGTAGAGCCTGTAAGTGGGTTCGCTGTGGGATGTGGGGCGTATCGTCTCCACGCAGCCTCCCTGATCGACGGAGACGTCGACAATGACGGAACCGGGCTTCATGAGGGCCACCATCTGCTCGGAGACGAGAATGGGGGCCTTCGCCCCTGGCACGAGGACGGCGCCGATGAGGACGTCTGCGTACTGGATCGCCCGGCGGATAGCGTGGCTCGTGGAATAGATGGTCATGACCTGGCCGTGCATGATGTCTTCCACGTATCTCAGCCGGTGCTGGGAGATGTCGATGGCCGTCACATGGGCACCGAGACCCGCGGCGATCCGGGCGGCGTTGAGACCTACCACACCGCAGCCGATAATGACGACATCCGCCGGGGGCACGCCGGGGACCCCGCTCAAGAGAACACCCCGTCCGCCATGGTCCGATTCCAGGTAACGCATGGCCACCTGGACGGAGATGCGTCCCGCCACCTCGCTCATGGGAATGAGCAGGGGAAGACGACCGAACATGTCTTCCATGGTCTCGTAGGCAATGGCCGTGACCTTTCTTTTCAGGAGCCCTTTCGTCAGTTTCTCCGATGAGGCGAGGTGGAGATAGGTGAAGAGTATCTGCCCTTCCTGAAGAAGAGAAAGCTCGGTGTCCAGGGGCTCCTTCACCTTCACGATCATGTCCGATCTCGCGTAGACCGTTCGTCTCGATTCGACGATCTCAGCCCCCTCCCGGGCGTATTCCTCGTCGGCAAGACCGCTTGCCGCGCCCGCCCCGGCCTCGAAAACTATATGATGACCTGCGGAAACGAGGGCATGAACACCCGCCGGTGTCATGGAAACCCTGTTCTCGCCTTCCTTGATCTCCCTGGGTATACCTATTATCATCGCGATCCTTCCTCCACGCTCGATTGTTCGTCCCGGCGCCGGTCTTTGTCTATGAGGTTTCCGTGAACCGCCATTTGCAGAAGCAGTCTTCCGGGTGCTCATCGGGAGGGGCGAAGAGACACTCCACCTTTATCGAAGGATCCACGGCCCGGGCTATGCTCTCGAACTCCCCGTGGTGCATGTGCTTGCACACAAACTCTCCAAGGCCACGTTTCAGGCGGGCCTCCTGCGTCGGACAGTGGGGAACGGTCACGATGACCTCCCCGTCCCTCTCCTCGAACTTGTACTCGACGAGGATCGTCCACGGAAAGAGCTTGAGTACCTTTGTGAAGCCCTTGAGCCCCTTGTCGGTTATGCCGAAGCGCTGCAGAAGATCGCGGGTACCCATTTCAGGGACGCGGGACCAGACCTTTTCGTTGATGCGTTCGGCATGTTCCTGGCCGAAGGTGTCGCTGACATATATGAACCAGAAGGCGTCCATAAGACGGTAATGCCACAGGAGGAAGGTTAGATAGTCCCTGAGCTCGCCTTCCTTCATGTCGTCAAAAACAGAAAGATCCATCATGTTCCTCCTAAATTTTAGTGAATGACAGCATCGTTTATTGTAAATTAGTTGAATACCAAAAGACAATGAAGACGAGCCTGTTTGACAGAAAAATATTCTCGTGGTGTCTATTTGACTTCGCGAACTCGAGTTACTCGGCGGTCATCGCGGCGGTCATCTTCCCCGTGTACTACACGACGGTGGTGGTCGGGAACGACGCCAGTCTGGGCGACGTGTGGTGGGGAAGGTCCATATCGGTAAGCATGGCCTTCGTCGCCTTGAGTTCTCCTTTCCTGGGGGGCATCTCGGATAACGCGGGGGCAAAAAAGAGGTTCCTCATCGCCTACACGCTTCTGTGCGTGCTCGCGACCGCTTCCCTGGCATTGGTGGAGAAGGGCATGATGATGACCGGATTCGTTCTGATCGTCCTTGCCAATGTGGGTATGGAGGGAGGCATAGTATTCTATAATTCCTTTCTCAATGACATAGCCGACAACGAGCACCAGGGAAGGGTGTCTGCCTGGGGATATGCCACGGGGTATCTCGGGTCGATAATCTCCCTTGCCGTTGGGCTCCTTCTCGTGGAGACGGGCCATATCACGTTTGTCTGGCCCATGGTGGCGGTCTTCTTCGCGGTGTTCTCCCTCCCGGCGTTCATCTTTCTTCCCCCTGACCGGGCAGGGGGCCAGAGGCTGACAAAAGCGGCCCAGGATGGTTTTGCCACGACATGGGGTGTCCTGAAAAGGATGTGGTCGGACAGGGACCAGCGCAGGTTTCTGCTGGCTTACTTTTTGTACGAGGATGGGGTGAACACGGTGATCGTGTTTTCGAGCATCTTTGCCTCCACGACGCTTGGCTTCACGGCGCAACAACTCATCGGACTCTATCTCGTCGTTCAGGTGACGGCCCTCGCCGGGGCGTTCCTCATGGCCCGGCCGATAGACTTCTGGGGGCCGAAGAAGGTCGTCTCGCTGTCCCTCGTGCTCTGGATGTTTGTCACCATAGCCGCCTATTTCGTGTACCACAGATCGCTCTTCTTTGTAGTGGCATCCATGGCCGGCCTTGGCCTCGGCACTGTTCAGGCCGCGACACGCGCTTTTTTTGCCCAGTTCATCCCGCCGGGAGACGAATCCAAGTACTTCGGGGTGTACAGCCTTGTGGGCAAGACGTCGGCCGTCGTCGGCCCTCTCATCTTCGGGACCGTGTCCTCCATGACGAAGAGCCAGCGCCCCGCCGTGGCGGCGATATCGGTGCTCTTCATAACGGGCTGCGTCATTCTCCAAACCGTGCGGGGCGGAAAGGCGAATGTGGAGAAGACAGGTGATGGGTAATGGGTAATAGGTAATGGGTAATAGGCGGGACGGGTCTCTCTTATTTTCCCATAACCCAGCACCTATTACCTATTACCTGTCTTCTCAGTAGTCCTCTTTCTTGAATTCCCTCGTGATGATGTCTTTCAGGGATGCGGTGATGTCCTTGTCCTCGTAGACTATGCGGTAGAGTTCCTCGGTGATGGGCATTACAACGCCGAGCCTGGCGGCGAGGTTGCGGGCCGCGTTGATCGTGTAATAGCCTTCGACGACGGTCTTTTGAGAGGCGATGATCTCCCCCGGGCTCCTTCCTTTGGCGAGTTCCATTCCGAAGATCCTGTTCCTGCTGAGGCTCCCGTATGAGGTGAGGATGAGATCGCCCATGCCGGACAGGCCCATGAAGGTTGTTTCGCGGGCACCCATGGCGAGGCCAAGGCGTTTTATCTCCGCGAGGGCGCGCGTTGTGAACGCGGCCTGGGTGTTCGTGCCGAAGCCGAGACCCTCGATGATCCCCGATCCTATCGCCATGACGTTCTTCAGGGCGCCTCCCAGTTCCACGCCTGTTATGTCGTCCACGCGGTAGACACGGAAGTATTCGCTGTGGATCCGCTCCTGCAGATTGAGGGAGAGATCCATGTTCTTCGACGCAACGACGACAGCGGTGAAGAGGCCGCGGGCCACCTCCAGCGCGAAGGAAGGGCCGGATAGGGCCGCAATCGTTTCACCCGTTGATCCTGTGGCCTCTTCCACCACTTCGTTCATAAGTTTCAGCGTCGAGCGTTCGATGCCTTTTGTGAGGATGAGGATCTTCTTGCTCCGGAGATGTGCGGCAACGGGGATCAGGGTGTCGCGCAGGGCGAAGGAGGGTGTTGCGACAACGACGGTGTCCGCGAAGTCCGCCGCCTCTTGAAGGTCGTTCGTATAGTCAATGGCGCTGCCCAGTTTGAAGCCGGGGAGGAAGGCGGTGTTCTCCCCGCGTTCACGAAAATCGGAAAGAAGCTCCTTCTCGTAGACCCAGAGGAGCACTTTCTTCCCCGTTCGGGCAAGGTGGATGGCAAAGGCCGTTCCCCATGCCCCCGCGCCGATAACGCCTATCCTCATTCGTTGCTGTCCGTTGTGTCGATGCTCTCCTCCATCATGTCCTCGGCGGCCTCCACGATGGCAACGCCGCTTATGACCTCGCCTTCACGCAATCCCATGAGCTTGACACCGAGGCCGCCACGCTTCTGTACCGGTATGTTGCTGGAACGGAACCTGATGGTCCGGCCGGTATCGGTGACAAGGATGACGTCTTGCTTCTCGCTCAGGCGGTTAAGGCTCACGACACTGCCATTCTTTATCCCGCACCGTACGTTGATGATCCCCGAACCGCCGCGTGCCTGCAGGCGGTAGTCGGAGCAGGGCGCGCACTTGCCGTACCCCTTCTGCGTGACCGTAAAGATCGTGCATGACTCGTCGACCTGTTCCACGGAGACGACCTCGTCGGAGGCCTTTTTGAAGCGGATGCCGCGGACGCCATAGGCGGAGCGGCCCATGGGCCGTATCTCCGTTTCGTTGAATCGTATCGCAAGGCCCAGTTTCGTACCGATCATGATCTCACCGTCTCCCGCCGTTTCGAGGACGCTGATGAGGCTGTCGTCGTCGGGCAGGGTGATGGCCTTTATGCCCGTCGACCTGATGTTCCTGAGGAGGTCGAGACTGAGCCTCTTGACGTGGCCTTTCTTCGTGGTGAAGAAAAGAAACCTGTCAGGCGCGTAATCCTTGACGTGGGCGACAGCCGTTATCCGCTCTTCCTTCTCGAGATTGATGAGGTGCACGACGGGCTTTCCCTTCGATGTGAGGGAGGCCTCGGGGATGGTGTGGACCCTTACGGCGTGGACCTTGCCTATATTCGTGAAGAAGAGTATGTTCGAGTGAGTGGAGGCGATGTAGAGGTGGTCGACGAAGTCCTCCTCCCGGACCACGATGCCCGTTCTTCCCTTGCCGCCGCGCATCTGGTTCCTGTAATGGTCGAGGGACGTCCTCTTTATGTACCCCTTGTTGGTGATGGTGACCACGACTTCCTCTTCCTTGATCATATCCTCGAGGGTTATCTCGGGGACGTAGTCGACGATCTCCGTCAGGCGCTTGTCCCCGTACCTGTCACGCATCTCGACAAGTTCCTTTTTTACGATGTCGATGAGGAGCGACTCGTCGGCCAGAACCCGCCTCAATCGGTCGATCTCGTCGGACGTGTTCTTGTGATCGTCGAGTATCTTCGTCCGCTCCAGAGAGGTCAATCGCTGGAGCCGCATCTCGAGGATGTTCGTTGCCTGCTTCTCGGAAAAGGAAAACCGCGCGATGAGGGCCTCACGGGCCGCGGGCGTATTGGCGGAACCCTTGATGATGGCGATCACCTCGTCGATGTGGTCAAGGGCGGTCTTGAGGCCTTCCAGGAGGTGCAGCCTGTCGAGCGCCTTGTTGAGTTCGAACGTCGATCTCTTTGTGACTATCTCCTTGCGGAATTCCACGAACTCGTGGAGCATCTCTTTCAGATTGAGGAGTTTGGGCTCGTTGTTGACTATGGTGAGGAAGATGATGCCGAAGGTCGTCTGGAGCTGGGTGTGCTTGTAAAGCTTGTTGAGTATGGGTTCGGGTATCTCTCCCTTCTTGAGGTCGATGACTATCCGCATTCCCTCCCTGCTCGATTCGTCCTTGATGTTCGATATACCCTCGATCCTCTTCGCGTTGATGAGTTCGACGATGTTTTCGATCAGGCGGGCCTTGTTCACCTGGTAGGGTATCTCGGTGATGACGATGGCCTCTCTGCCGTCCTTCTTTCTCGTTTCGATGTCCGCCCTGGCGCGCAGGACGATATGCCCCCTGCCGGACTGGTATGCCTCTATGATTCCCTGCCTTCCAAAAATGATGCCCTGCGTCGGGAAGTCGGGCCCCGGTAGTATCTCCATAAGCTCGGACAGGGGGATGTCGCTGTTCTCGATGAAGGCGACAAGGGCGTTGATGACCTCCTTCATATTGTGGGGCGGGATGTTCGTCGCCATGCCGACGGCTATGCCCGAGGAGCCGTTGATGAGGAGGTTGGGCAGGCGGGAAGGAAGGACCATGGGCTCCACGAGCGAGTCGTCATAATTGGGTCTGAAGAGGACGGTGTCCTTTTCTATGTCCCTGAGGATCTCCTCCGCGACGCGGGACAGGCGTATCTCCGTGTACCGCATGGCCGCGGGGGCATCGCCGTCAACGGAGCCAAAATTGCCCTGGCCGTCCACAAGGGGATAGCGAAGGGAGAAGTCCTGGACCATTCTGGTGATGGCGTCGTAGACAGCCTGGTCCCCGTGGGGATGGAACTTACCTATGACGTCACCGACGACCCTTGCCGACTTCTTGTACGGTTTGTCGTGAGTGTTGTTGAGTTCGTACATGGCATAGAGTATTCTTCTGTGAACCGGTTTCAATCCGTCCCTGATATCGGGGAGCGCCCGGCCGATGATGGTGCTCATGGCATAGTCGAGATAGGAGCGCTTCATCTCCTCTTCGATGGGGACGGTGACAACAGATGACTGCATTGTGATCCTCCGGGATGCTTCGTAGGTTTTTGCGTTAATGTACCATATTCCGGGAGGGGTGTAAATGAGAGTAGCGGCATGATGCGGACGCTCGACGCACATTTACAGGAAGCAGTTGACAACGGCCGGAGCATCGTGGAAGAATAATGGCAATGAAATACCTTACCCTTATCGTCGCCGCGGTGTGTCTTGCCCTGTTCCTGCCTTCCTGCAGCAGGGAGACGAAGAGCCTCAAGGAGGAACTGAGGGTCATGAAGGAAGAGAACAGCTTCCTGAAGGCCGAGAATATCGCCCTCAAGAAAGAGGTCGAGGAGCTTTACAGGAAGCTCGAAGAAAGAGACAAGGCAAAGGCTGCGCCGGAGACACAGGCGAAACCCGAGGTGTTGAAGAAGGACGCGAAGCCTGGCGGACCGGAGAGAACTGAGAAGCCTGACGCGGAGAAAAGGAAGCCTGAAACCGAAAGACCGCGATGACCCGGGGCTTTCAGGTGTTGTGAACCGCACATTTGCAGGAATTATCCTCAAAAAACAGCGATGGACCCAATGAGGAACATATCCCTTGTCGTGGAATACGACGGGACGAACTATCACGGTTGGCAGTGCCAGCCCAACGGCGTTACCATCGAAGAAACGCTCAAGGGCGCCATTGAGAAGATACTCGACCACCCTGTGAAGATGTTTAGTGCCGGAAGGACCGATGCGGGCGTGCACGCCTTCGGCCAGGTGGTCAATTTCGTCACGGAGAAAGGGATCGATCTTGCCAGCCTCGTGCGCGGCCTCAACAGCATGTTGCCTTACGACATCCGGGTCGGGTCCCCGGTGGAGAGGGACGTGTCGTTTCATGCCAGGTATTCTGCGAAGAGCAAGACCTATGTCTATACCATACAGAATGCGCCGCGCCATTCCCCGTTCTCCATACGGTACTCCTGGCACATACCGTACGAACTCGACAGCGCCATCATGAACAAGGGGGCGCGGTCACTCGTCGGCAAACACGATTTTGCCTCTTTCAAGAAGAAGAAGGAGTTCTATCGAAGCTGTGAAAGAGAGATCCTGATGGCCGGGGTGAAGAGAAGAGGGAGTTTTGTCCATGTAGTCATCGAGGCAACGGGTTTTCTGCGCTACATGGTGAGGAACATAGTGGGCACCCTTGTGCTGCTCGGTGAGGGAAAGATAACCCTCGAGGGATTCAGAGGGATCGTTGAGGCAAAAGACCGCGACCGCGCCGGCCCAACCGCCCCTCCGCAGGGGCTTTTTCTCAGAAGGATAAGGTACTGAAGATGTTTGTGGTTTCACGTTCCAGATTTCAAGGGAGAAAAGCGGGCTTGGGACGGGTGTTTTGAGGGCGGAGGATGTTGATGAGTATGTCTCGGGGTGAGATGGTCCATGAGTGAGTTCAGGCTTGCCGCCACCGCGGCTTTCGGATTGGAATCTGTGGTGGCCCACGAATTGAAGCATCTTGGCCTGGAGAAGTCGGGGACCGATAACGGCCGGATATCGTTTTCAGGCACCGAACGGGACGTGGCACGGGCCAATATCTGGTTGAGGTGCGCCGACAGGGTCCTCGTCGAAATGGGGCGGTTCCCCGCGTCCGATTTCGAAGAGCTCTTTCAGGGTGTCCTCAAGGTGCCCTGGGGGGATATCCTGCCCCGCGACGCGGCCGTTCATGTGACGGGCAGATCGGTCCGGTCGAAACTCTCCAGCGTCCCCGCATGCCAGTCCGTCGTCAAGAAGGCGATCATTGAGGCACTGAAGAGGACCTATCACGGCGGGAGCTTTCCCGAGACAGGACCGCGTTTCGGCGTGGAGGTGTCCCTGAACAGGGACGTCGCGACCATAGACCTGGACTCCACGGGCCCCGGTCTCCACAGGAGGGGATACCGGAGCGCGGCGGGAGAGGCCGCCCTCAAGGAAACGCTTGCCGCGGGCCTGGTGTACCTTAGCCGATGGAAGCCGGGCATTGCCCTTGCCGATCCCTTTTGCGGTTCCGGCACCATAGCCATCGAGGCGGCGATGATGGGCAGGAACATTGCCCCCGGAACGGGACGGCGATTCGCGGCCGAGCAATGGCCGTTCATGCCTTCGCAGGCCTGGGATGATGCGCGTCGGGAGGCCGGGGCCGCGGCAAACAGGGAGAGGCTCCGCATCCTGGCATCCGATATCGATGAAAGCGTCATCGTGAAGGCGCGGCGCAACGCGCGCCATGCCGGCGTCCTCTCCGCTATCACTTTCAGGAAGGGCGATTTCCGGGACCTGCCTATCCCGGCAAAGGATGGCATGGTCATCTGTAACCCGCCTTATGGCGAACGGTCAGGAGACAGGAAGAGCGCCGCCGAACAGGCCGGTGAGATGGGCAGGCTTTTCGGGCAGTTTCCGGCGTGGTCCTTCTTCATCCTGACAGCATTCGAAGGCTTCGAGAAGCATTACGGAAAACGTGCCGACAGAAACCGCAAGCTCTACAACGGCCGGATACAGTGCTATCTGTATGAATACCGTTCCAGCAACTGTGTTGAATGTCAATTGATTTCTTTTTCATGAACGGACCTCTGCCCATGTCGTTTTGTTCTTCATCATGGTATTGAGGATGGTCAGAAGCTTCCTCATGCAGGCGGTGATGGCAAGCTTCTTGACCTTTCCGGCATCGACGAGCCTTTTATAGAAGGCCCTGATGACAGGATTGAACCTGATCGCACTGAGGGTTCCCATATACAACGTGGCCCTGACATGCGACC
>JAAYAK010000052.1 GCA_012719415.1 Syntrophorhabdus sp. | reverse complement strand
TCATATACGCGATTCCCGCCGTCATCGTTCTCGCCGTTCTCACCGTTTATCAGTATGGTTTCGTGAATGCCCGCAAGGAAATGGTCTCTCTCCGGGAGACGAGGGCCGCACGGGAAAGGGCACTCATGAAGTGCATGGAGACGATCGCGGGGAGGTCCCGGATAGAAGAGAAACTCGATGCCTTGAAGGAGAAGAGAAGGGTTGCCGCATCAAAGACCATCGAGGCGCAGACGCCGACACTGTGTGCGGCCGCTCTCCAGGAGGCGGTCAAGGGTATAATCACGGGGCGGGGAGGATCCATAGCCAGCGAGCGTGTGGAAAAAGCAGAGGAATCGGGCAGATTCCAGGTGGTGACCATTACCGTCGACGCGGCGCTGCCCGACACGAGGGCCTTGAGCGACGTCCTCTTCAGCATCGAGACCCATACACCTTACATCGTTGTGCGGGAGATGGACACGCGGGTGCGGAACTTCCGCGATCCCAGGGAACTGATGGTGAAGCTGCGCCTGTCTTCGCTGGCGGGAGGAAAGTGACATGATGAAGGTGCTGCGGTCCATCCCGGGCAATGTGACCCTCCTGAACGTCCTTCTGGCTGTCGCCCTGGTGCTGGCAGGCATCGGCGTTATGTGTCCGGCGATGTCCGTGAACAACCGTCTTAATCTTCCGCGGATCGTTCCGAAGGAGACGGTTCTGGCGGAAAAACCTGCGGAAGAGGGCGCTCAGCCCCTTCCGACCGATTATGCCGTTGTCAGTGAAATGAACCTTTTCCATCCTCAAAGGGTCATACCTATCGACGCGAAGAAGGAGCTGCCGAAACCGGAGCTTTTCCTCTGCGGCATAATCATGTATGGGAACCAGCGTGTCGCCTTCGTCGAAGACAAGAAGAACCCGACAACATCTCCCGGACGAGGGAAAAGGCAGACGGAACTGAGGAAAGGCTCTGTCTACGCGGGCTACTCGGTGAAGGAGATTAACACAGACAGCATTGTTCTCACCAGGGGTGAGCAGAGCGTATCCGTGTATCTTATGGATCAGGCAAAGCGCGGCGGCAAGGGTGCCACGTCCGCTCCTGCCGAGGCGATAGCGTCTTCCGCGTTGCGGTCACCTTCTTCTTCCCCCGCTCCTCCTGCCGCCCCACCTTCTCCCCGCCCTTCGAGGCCTTTACCATCGAAGGGGCCAGGTGTGCCACCCTCGGACGGCAGCAAGGCCCCGCCAGCTCCCGTGCCTCCCCACCACAGGGACCGGTGACGGCACGCCATGGCTAAGGAAGGCCGGTGGATGATCTTAGTCTTGGCGATAGCTCAGGACTTTTTGGAGGGATTCGCCCAGGCGGTCGGGATCAACGGGCTTGAGAAGGAAATCCAGGGCCTGTGACGCTGACGCCTGCGTGGCATAGTGGTCGTGGGCCGTAACAAAGACCACATGCGGCCGTTGCTCCAGCGTTTCCACAAGATCGAATCCGGACCCGCCGGGCATCTGGATGTCGAGGAAGATGAGGTCGACCCGCGTTGCATCCAGGACCCGCCGGGCCTGCTCAATGTTCCTGGCCTCACCCACGACGCGGACATAAGGATGCTCGCTGAGAAGTCCTTTAAGATTTACCCTGGCGAGGCGTTCATCATCTACGATGAGCACTCTCACCTCTCTTTCCTGCCCTTCCTTCATGGTTGTCTCGACCTCAACTGTAATACGCGATCACCGCCATGGCAATCATCGCATGCAATCCCGACCCGATAAAGCCTCACGCCTGAGACTGTGCTTGTCGGGCTCCCGTTTCCAAAGGTACTCCGAGGACAACACGGACGAGTCCAGAGTCTTCCTCGGTCTGAAAGAGGTACCGATTGGCATAGATGAGGCTCAGGCGCTTGCGGAGGTTCTCGATACCTACCCCTTTCCTTGTCCTTGCCTCATCCTCTGTCGATACCCAGTACCCGGTGTTGGTGACCTTCAGGAGAAGGAGGCGGTCATCGGTGACCGAGCCTTCGATGGTTATCTTAAGCGGCAACTCCGATGTCTTCGTCCCGTACTTGACGGCGTTTTCCACGATAGGCTGGAGTATGAGTTCGGGAACCCGCACATCCATAGCCTGCGAGGGAAGGTCTATGTTCACCATCAGATCATCCTCAAAACGGACCTTCTCGATATTGAGATAGCTCTCTATGGTCCCCATTTCCTGACTTAAGGGCACAAAGCCGGATTCGCTCGAGGAGATGGTGGAACGCAGATAGCGAGAGAGTTGTTGAATAAGCTGATCGGTCTGCCGCGAGCTTATTCTGGCGAGGGCGCTTAAGGAATTGAGGACGTTGAAAAGGAAATGAGGATTGATCTGATACCTGAGTGCCTCAAGCTTTGCCTGAACGGATCGAAGCTCGGCGTCTTCCGCCCGGCGCCGCTCCTTTTCTATCTCTCTCTGTTCCGTGATATCGTCGAGAATGCCCTGAACTCGGAGTATCCTTCCCTTATCGTCCCTGTCCGCCCTGGCGTAGATGGAACCCATCCTCTGAGATCCGTCACACCGGTGAAAGAGGACTTCGAAATTCTTGACCGTTCCCTGGCTCTCAAGCATATCCAGTAATCGGTTGCGCCTCGTGGAAGAGTAGTAGCGCGACACATTCCTGCCGACCAGTTCTGCCGGAGAACGGTAACCCAGAAGGGATGCGAAGGCCGGGTTGGCGTTGAGCACAACGCCTTCCACGTCGGTGACGAATATTCCCTCTACAGCGTTCTCGAACAGCCCACGGTACAGACGTTCCGCCTCTTCCAGGGCGTTGCGGCTCTCCTCGATGCTTTGTGCCATTGTGTTGAGACCCCGGGCAAGCCCGGAGATCTCGTCAGTACCCTTTGCCTCCAGTCTTTTGTCGAGAATCCCGGCCTTGATGTGCTCAACGAAAGCCATGCATGCCTCCAGCTTTCTCAGGAGGGGATTGGCCATCCTGAAGACGGCGATAGTGATCGTGAAGAGCATGACAACGAGGGTCGCGTATGTGATCTTGCCCATTGTCTCGATAGGCGCGAGAACATCCCGCAGGGGTCTTTCGACCACGAACAGAAATTCAGGGTCTGAGGTTTTCAGGAACGCAGCCAGGCGGCGGCCTGATCTCGTGGAATAGCTGACAATGCCGCTGCGGCTTGTCGCCAACTCCGGCAGGTCGGGGATGTCGGGCCGCATGTATGGTTTGGACCGTATTACGTTGGGGGCCACCCAGCCCTTGGGCAGGTTCATATCCAACCACGGGTCGTAGACGTAGGCCTTGCCTCCAAGTATGGTCTCCTGGGGAGCGAGGAAATGATCATTGATGTGATCAAGGTCCAGGGTGGAGCGCACCACGGCCACGACCTTGCCGTCTTCCCTGACGGGGACGCTGATCGCTATGATGGGGCGCCCCGTGCCGTGGCTCAGGATAACCTGGGAGATTGTCCCCTGCCCGGCGATGGCAGCCTTGAAATCAGGACGCGTGGCGACCATCTGACGCATGGGCGAATATCCTATGCGGTCGGGATAAGAGGACGCAATGCACCAGGCGTCCCGGTCGATGAGGTTAATGGACGTATAGACACTGTTCTTCCTGACGATGTCCAGGAAACGCAGGTTCATCTCCCGTACGAGTGTTTCGTTCTTCAGGGATCTGGTGACGTCGCGGACGAGGCGTGATTCCGCGAGAAGCTCCATGTCCATCTTGAATCTCTCAAGGCTTATCTGGCTCTGCTTGGCGATGAGAGCCACCGTCTGCTCCATCTGCCTCCTGGCGGCTGACTCAAGGTGTCGTCTGGCGGATACATAAGTGATGGCCGAGGACAAAAAGACGCTGACAACGATCATCACCGCAACGACAATGAGAAGTCTGGTGCGAAAGTTCATCGGTCCCCTTCTTTCCAGGGCGAAGGGGTTCTTGAATGTCCCCTTACGGAGAATCGCCCACCCCATGCCCCGTTTCGTTATCCCTTTCACTCCGAAGAAAACGGTCGATCAATGAGGAGATATTACGGTACGATTCTGTTCCTCAGACCGGGGATGTAACCGAGTAGGCCTGATATGGGACGAATCAACCGCATTGGGGGATTAGGACGATTCGGAGCAGATAGGGACTGCACGCAATATATTCGAGAGTGAGCTTCACTATTTGCACGCTGTCTTTAATCTGGAACATGAGACCTGAAACTTGAAACCGTCTTTTCTCTTACCACCGAAGCCTTATTCCTCCCGTAACGGCATGGGCGAACTCTTTCGACCTTACCCGGGCGTCGTAGGCGAAGAAGAAGTTCCAGGCGTCCCCGGCCCGGCCCGTGAGCCCCAGGGAGAAGACGCCGCTGTCGCGGGCCCAGGTATCGGAGGAGACCCTGAACGAGCCCGAGGGAGCGCCGGCGAAACGGGCATCGAGAACGGCGTTTGTGTCTCCGAACTCATGGACCCACCTGGCGGAGATCTCCGGGGTCAGGAAGAATGTCTTATTGATCACGAACTCCTTTGCCAGGCCAATGCCGAGGGAACCCTGAAGCGATGTGGTTCTGGCGCTGTCTCCGATAAGGTTGAGGGCATCAGCCCCGCTTTCCGTGAAACCGTCCCGGCGGCTGTCGAGGGCGAGGAAAGAGACATAGGGGGTGATGCTCACGGCCTTGAAGGGAAGGAGATATCCGCTCTCAACGTGTCCCGATATGTCACTGCCGTCATAGGAGCTTCTTGCCGTCCTGCTGATGGTCCCGAAGCTGAGAGAGCGCTTCATGTTGTATTTGTTCATGCTGTAGCCCAGGGCGGCATTCACGTACCATCTCTTATCCGTGGAGGTGAAGGAGCCGTAGAGGGACCCCTGGTAGCTGTCCTCGTTGCCGCAATCCTGAAGGTCTTTCATGTCAACGTTGGTCCTCGAGTATCCGAAGGCGGCACCGGCTCGGATGGCGGGACCGACACGGTATTCGATGCCGGCGACAGTGCCTCCTATGGTGAAATCATACCTCGATGCTATGTCATCGCCGTCCCTGTTCCCTGACGCTTCGTATCCCCTGATCCAGAGCAAAAAGGGACCGTCTCTTCTTCCTTTCATCTTTGCGGATGGAACTGAAACCGCGTCGGAGGTGACGGCGGTGTTTGCCGCGAACAGGGCAGGGAAGTAGGTCCCCGTCACGGAGGTGCCGGTTGGGGAGGAGGGGGTGCTTCTGAAAAGGTTTCGATAGAAACTCGCCACCCTGTAGACGTCGATGGCGGCGAACGCCGTGTGGCTTGCACCGCCCATCTGGTCGTAGGCAAGGCGTATGGCGGGAGTACTCAGGGTGCTTATGGCCCCGTAGACGTTGAGCATGTCACCCGATGCCGTGCTGTAGGTTGCGTCGAGGGATGTGGCCACAGCCTGCTGGTTCTCCGTGAGGGCCGCCCCAGCAAAGTTTGATGTGAGCGTTATATAGGCGTTGTTTGCGTCGTAGGAGAGGGCCGCTGCAATGTAGTCGGAGTCTGTCGCGGCCGAGAACAGATCGTAGGTGCCGGTGAGTCCCGAGTCGGTTCCAACGATGGAGTGTGTGCCACCCCTGGCGCCGATCACCGTATCAAGGGCAACGGTGCCGCCTTTGATCGTGGCGGTTTCCGCGCTTATCTTGCCCAGGTTCCCGTCCGCGCCCGCACCCACCGTGTAGGTGGCCCCCGCCTCATGGGCGAATGCTCCGTTTGCCCTTATCACGCCGCCGAAAACGGATATGTGATTTCCGCTCGAGAGGCCGCCCCCGAGAGTGAAGGTGCCCGTGCCCGATTTCTCTATAGTTTCGAAGTTGAGAAGGATGCCGTTCGTGATGTTTCCCGAACCCGTCAGGTTGACCGTGTCGGTCCCGGCCCCTCCATCCACGTTGCCCGTTATGGAAGACCCGCTGAGCAGATTGGCGGTATCGTCCCCAACGCTCATGTCGACCGCTGTGCCGCCAGTGCCGATGATCGTGCCACTGTTGGTGAGGGTGTCGTTGATGCTTTCACTGCCGCCGCTGTTGTACATGTTAAAAGTGACACCGGTCACGCCTTCAATAGCGCCATGATTGATCAGCGTGCCGCTGTTGCCAAATATGATCCCCCACCCGCCAGTCCCCGTGATGGTCCCACCGGCGTTGTTTGTTACCTTGCCGTCCACGCCGAAATGGATACCGCCGGTTCCCTTGATCTCGCCGCTATTCTCGACTTCGCCATAACCGGCAAAGAGGATAGCCGACGAATCGGCTCCGGAATCTGTCAAATAGATCTTCGATCCGGCATGGTTTGTGACTTTCCCTTTTGTCAGGTAGACGCCGCTCGTCGTATCTCCCGTGATGGAGCCGTAGTTGTCTACGGTGGCGTAGCCGCCGGAGATAATGCCATTGACATACCCGCTGATAGCACCGGTGTTCGTGACGGTATTGGTCTCGCCCCAGGCAGCAATTCCGTTCGATCCGTTTCCGGCTATGGTCCCGCTGTTGGTGACGGTTCCACCACCCCCCGTGTAAATGCCGGTGCCGTTGCTCGTGATCGTTCCGGCGTTTTCCACCGTAAGTTCGTGATCGGATATAACACCGTATGTCCCGCCGGAAATGGTGCCACCTTCCTTGTTGACGACCTTGTTCTCCGCGCCTGATGTCTTGAAATAAATGCCTTTGCCTTCGTTGCTTGTGATCTGTCCGGCATTTTCAGTAGTGCCGCTACCCTTAATATATATGGCGGCCTTTTCTGTTCCGCTGACGGTGGCCTTAATGGTTCCGGTGTTGTTCACGACCGTGTTGGCCGTTTCGTCATTCTGGTGGATGGCATCGCCGGCGGTGCTTTCAATGGACCCGATGTTGGTGATGGTGATCGTGCCCGTCGTATCGATGGCGTTGTTTGTGCTGGTGATCTTGCCTGTTTGGTTGTTGGTGACGGAGCCGCCTCCCATCTTGATGCCGGTGCCGGAACTCGTGATGTCCCCGCTGTTCGTGACGGTGCCTTGCAGAGCGGTGCCGGTGCCATCGCCCAGAGTGTTGAACAGAATAGCGCTGTTGCCCGAGCCGCTCTTGCTGTTTGTTACACTGCCCCCTGGTTCAACACTGACATTCCATCCTTCACTGCCTGCCCAAACGGCGTGGGTTCCTGAGGTTGCAACCGACCCCGTTGAGGTCACGGTGGCGTTCGTTGTGTTTTCGCCTGTCTGTGTTTCGCTGGTGAGGTCGACGCCCAATGTGCGGATGTTGTCGATGACTACCCCGGCCCATACCGGTCTCGTGGTCGCCGGCGACAAAACGAGCGCGATGATGATCACGCAGAGAAGACCGAAAAATGAGACACCATCTTTAGGCGAATGACCCTTCTTTTTGTCCATGTTCATACCCCTTCGAATCCGAAATGCTCTTCCGGACTTCGAGAAAGAAGAGTTTTCACCTCTCAGGTGTTTTGCCACAGGAGAAGGGAATCCCCTTTCTTTCCCGTTAGCCACACACGCGTTTGCCGAAAGAAACGTGCCGTTCTGAATTGGTAGATACTAAGGCAGCAGCCGTCACGGCAGCAAAGGTATGTGCCGAAACGGCCTGGCTACGGGATAAGGATGTCGCAGGCCAGTAAGCATCCTGCCGGTCGATGAAGGGGGGCAAGAAATCCTGGAGAAGTGTAACAGACGGGAATTGGAACCGCCGGCCACCCACGGACATACCCCGGGGGAGATAAGCGCGGGCGAGTGCCCGCTTAAGAGAGGGGGCCTGCAGCTGTTGTCATTAATTGTTTCAAAGCTCCACAGTTCTATGGTTTAACTAGATGTGCCGCCCTAAACCTTCATGGTCGGAGTTTCTTCCCATCAGACGAAGGGAAAAGGGACGACAACCGGAGGAAGGCATCATGAGGTTCAATGGAGTCATTTTCGATCTCGACGGAACGCTGGTCGATTCGCTGGAAGATATAGGGGATTCCATGAACAATATCCTAAGAAAATATGGTTTTCCGACGCATGGTCTCACGGAATACAAGGCCTTCGTCGGCAGGGGAATGAGGAACCTTGTCGTGCGCTCCCTGCCCGAGGACGCGAGAGACGAAGCCCGCATTGTCATCTGCCGCGACTCGTTGCTGAAGGAATACGGTATGAACTGCCTGAAGAAGACCCGGCCCTATGAGGGTATCACCGATCTGATTGACGGGCTCGACAGGCGAAGGATCAAGAGGGCCGTCTTTTCCAACAAGATCGATCACCTGACAAAGAGGATCGTGGGGGAGCTCTTTCCCGGCAGGCCATTCCCGGTTGTCATCGGGGCCGGGGCCGGAATGCCGGAGAAACCGGACCCCACAGGAGTTCTGTCCGTCGCCCGGCAACTGGGGATCGAACCTGAACGGTTGATATACGTGGGAGATTCCGACGTCGATATGGAAACCGCGCGCAACGCGGGCATGCATCCGGCGGGGGCTCTCTGGGGTTTTAGGACGAAAGAGGAATTGGTTACGCACGGCGCGGAATCCCTGCTCGAGCACCCCATCGACCTTCTGAAGATTGTAGACGGGGAGAGCCGGACATGATCCGCCCGCCGATTGACGAATGTCTCCCGTCTGTGCAAGGATAGTGAAGGGCCCCGCGTCCGGTGACCCGTGGCGGGCCTGCGGGAAAACGCCGTGAGAATACTGCTTGTCGAAGATGATGAAAAGATCGCGTCGTTCATCATAAAAGGGATGAAGGCCGCGGGGTGCGCCGTCGACCATGTCGCCGACGGCAGGGAGGGTCTCACGCTGGCGACGACGGAACCCTATGACGCGGCCATCGTTGATATCATGCTTCCCGGCCTCGACGGGTTGTCCGTGGTCGGGGAGATGCGAAAGGGCAAGGTCGCGACGCCCGTCATCATCCTCAGCGCGCGGGGTTCCGTGGAAGATCGCGTCAAGGGGTTGCAGACCGGTGCCGATGACTATCTCACGAAGCCTTTTGCCTTCACCGAGCTTCTTGCGAGGGTCCAGGCGCTGGTGCGCCGCGCGAGCGGCATCACCGAGCCGACGCGGCTTGCCGTGGGAGACCTCTCGGTGAACCTCGTGAGCAGGGAGGTAAAACGGGCCGGCAGGACGATCGAACTCCAACCCATGGAATTCTCGCTTCTCGAATACCTCATGCGCAACGCCGGCAGGGTGGTCTCCAGGACGATGATCATGGAGCACGTCTGGAACTACGACTTCGATCCCCAGACGAACGTGGTGGAGGCCAGGATATGCAGGCTTCGGGACAAGATCGACAGGGATTTTCCCGGCAAGCTCATCCACACGGTGCGGGGGGTAGGCTATGTCCTCAGGGAAAACCCGTAGGTCCCGCAATACACTGGCCCTGAGACTTACCCTCTGGTACGCGGGGATATTCACCGTTTCCTCCTTTGTCGCCTTCCTTCTCTTCTACACGCTTGTCACGTCCGTTGTCCGCGACCGGACGGACGAGGAGCTTATGAGTGAGGCCCGTCGCTATGTCGTTCTCGCGTCGACGGAGGGGCTGGAAGAGGCCAAGAAAGCCGCCGTCGTGGAGACCCAGGCCGCGGGCGTGCGAAAGGTCTTCTTTCGCATGCTCTATGCAGACGGGGTGGCGTTCTCTTCGTCGAACATGTCCTACTGGAAGGACATCGGTATTCACGTGAGCGCGATCCGCCAGCTGGTGGAGGGGGCCGACCATGTCTTTGAAACGATGGACCTTCCCGAGCGCCGGGACGAGGTCCGTATCCTGTACGTGATGCTCGGCTCCAACATCATCCTGCAGATCGGCGAGGCTGTCGAGGGATCATCACGGTTCCTGGAGGTCTTCAGACGGATCTTT
>JAAYAK010000051.1 GCA_012719415.1 Syntrophorhabdus sp. | reverse complement strand
GGCATATCGCGTGGCGCGGCCCGCGCACCACTGACTGTCCCCCGTGTTAACGTGCAAGGGGCGCAGGTTGACATCGCCGGAACAACTGGTGTATGAAATATGCATGACAAACTGGTACTGGGTAAGATTCGGAGCGTTCCTTACCATTGTGGTCCTATGCTTCGCCATACCCGTGACGGCTGTGTATTCCTCTTTCCAGAAACAGCAGCACATACGGGAGCAGATAGTCCTTCACCTCAGGAACGCCAACGCGAACCTGAACGAGAAGGACCTGCGGGCTATCTCCCGCACCGTCTGGGAAGCATCGAAAAAATACGGGATAGACTACAGGCTTGTTCTCGCATTGATGAAGGTCGAGTCCAATTTCCGCCATGACGCCGTCTCCGAGATGGGAGCGCGGGGCTTGCTTCAGGTCAAGCCGTCTTTGGCAAAGTATATGGCTTCCGACATGGGGATCGAGTGGAAGGGAAACCGCACCATCGACGACCCCGGGAACAATATCAGGATAGGGATCCATTTCCTTTCGGAGCTTGTCCACCGTTTCTATTGTGTCACCACGGCCCTGCGCGCTTACAACATGGGCCCCGAGAGAACCCGTGAACTGCCGCCGGAGAAGATGACCTCCCCCCGGGGCTTCCCCGGGCTCGTGTTGCGGGAATACGACAGGAACATAGTGATATTGCCCGATCCTTAAGAAACAACTATCCGGTGCATCCCTCCGTGACCGATTCCCAGAACGTCAAGACCGATGATGCGCACGAAGGCTGTCTGTATGTAACGGGCAGAGCGGGGTCCTTTGTCTCTTTTCTCGTGGCACAGAGGAAGAAGAGAACGCTTTTCCTCTACGAGGATGACGACTCCGCGGACCTTGTCCGGGAAGAGATGGCGTACTACGGGAACAGGGAGGTGGCCCTCTTCCCGCCTTATCAGGACCGCGTCTTTGAGGAAGACGACGATCTCAGGCGCAGCGGTTTTCTCTATCGTCTCGCCACCGATGAGAGCTTCATCGGGCTCTTCCCCATCTCTTCCCTTACCCACGCCCTGCCTCCCCCGGAAAGGGTTTCCGAGGACATCACGACCCTGAAGGTCGGCGACACCGTTTTTCCCGAGAACATCCATGACGACCTCGACAGGAAGGGTTACGAACTGACGCCCCTCGTCCGTGAGGGTGGGCAGTGGGCGAAACGGGGCAGCATCATCGATTTCTTTCCCCCCACCTCGGACAGACCGGTAAGGTGCGAGTTCATAGGGGATCAGATACTCTCCCTGAGACATTTCAACCCTCTTTCCCAGAGGTCCGAGAAAGAGCTTCCCCGTTGCGACATAACGTCCATCTCTGCAAGGGACGAGAGCGGGTCATCGACCATAATAGACTATCTTGGCGCCCCCCTCACTCTTGTCCACCCGGGAGATTCCTCGATCAGTGAGGCCCTTCACGCCGCCGACACGGACATAAAGGAGAGTTGGGCACGGCTTCTCGGAGAGGCGGAACAGATAGACCTTTCCGGCATCGTCGGTCCCGATGAGAGGCAAAGGACACTCAGGGCCGCCTCCAACGATGACCTTCGGCAGCTCTTTCTCCTCCACAAGACACAGATATTCCATATACTCCGGGAGAAGCTTGAAGGGGAATGGTCCCACTATCCTTACGTCTATCTCTTTGCCAACACGGCGCACCAGGCAAAGAGGCTCCAGGAGATATTCGAGAGCTATGGCCTCGTACTGCCCATCCTCCCCCGCATATCCTACCGGAGACGGATGAGAGAATGGGGCATCATCGAAGGACCTATACGCCGCGGCTTCAGGACCGACGACATCGTCCTCCTCACGGAGGACGACATAGCGGGACCCAAGAAAAGGGTCGTCAAGAGACAGTTCGGCAGCCGGGACGAATTCCTTGCCTCCTTCAAGGACCTCACGGAAGGCGAGCTCGTCGTCCACGTGGACCACGGGATAGGCGTCTACAACGGCATCGTTCCCCTGACCGTCAACGGGTTCACGAAAGACTTTCTCCTCATCGAGTACCTGGGGGGGGACAAGCTCTACGTCCCCGTCGACGACCTGCACCTGGTGCAGAAGTTCATCGGCAGCGAGAAGTTCAAGCCCAAGGTGGACCGGTTGGGCTCGAGGTACTGGCTCAATACGAAGAAGCGGGTCCGCAAGCAGATCGAGGACATCGCCGGCGAGCTCCTCGAGATCTACGCGGCACGGCAGATGTCGGAGGGCCACAGCTACCCGCCCGAAGATGAGCTTTTCAGAGAGATGGAATCCCGCTTCGAATACGAGGAGACGGAGGGTCAGGTCAATGCCATAAACGACGTCCTGGCAGACCTGAGAAGCACGAGACCCATGGACAGGCTCGTCTGCGGCGATGTCGGCTTCGGTAAGACCGAGGTGGCCCTTCGAGCGGCCTTCAAGGCCGTCCTCGACGGAAAACAGGTGGCCGTCCTTGTACCCACCACCGTTCTCGCCCAACAGCACTTCAAAACCTTCAGTGACCGCCTCTCCGATTATCCCATCGTCCTCGGGATGCTGTCGCGCTTCCGGACGAAGGAGCAACAGGCCGAAACGGCCCGGCTTCTGGAAAAAGGACAGGTGGACATCATCATCGGCACCCACAGGCTCCTGCAAAAGGACGTTTCGTTCCGTGACCTCGGGCTTCTCATCATCGACGAGGAACACCGTTTCGGAGTGAGACACAAGGAGAGGCTCAAGACCATCAAGAAGACGGTGGACGTTCTGACCTTGAGCGCCACGCCCATCCCGCGGACCCTCTATATGGCGACCTCGGGGATAAGGGACCTCAGCGTCATCGACACGCCGCCGCTCGACCGCCACGCGGTGAGGACCACGGTGGTGAAGTTCAACGACGCCGTCGTGGCGCGTGGCATACGCAACGAGCTCGAGAGGTCCGGGCAGGTCTTCTTCGTCCATAACTTCGTTCATAACATAGGCGTCGTCCACGAGCACCTGGCGAGGATCGTGCCCGAGGCGCGGATAGCCGTGGCACACGGGCAGATGAGCGGAAGCCGGCTCGAAAAGATAATGGTGGACTTCATAGAGAAGCGCTACGACGTGCTCCTGTCGACGAACATAATCGAATCGGGGCTGGACATATCCAATGTCAACACCATCTTCATCAACAACGCCCACAGGATGGGCCTTGCCGACCTCTACCAGCTCAGGGGCAGGGTCGGACGGAGTACCCGCCAGGCCTACGCGTTCCTCCTTGTTCCCGACGAGGAAAAATTGACGCGAGACGCCCGCCTGAGGCTCAAGATCCTCGAAGAGCTCACGGACCTCGGTTCGGGCTTCCAGATAGCGAACTACGACCTGGAGATACGGGGTGCGGGAAACCTGGTCGGCAAGGAACAATCGGGCAACGTCAACCTCATCGGTTTCGAGCTCTACTGCGACATGCTCGAAGAGACCATGACGAGACTCAGGAACAAGGGTGACGTTCCCGAGGAAGAGATCGGCGCGGAGATCAATATCCCCGTGAACGCCTACATACCCGACGTGTACATCCAGGACGCCACCCAGAAGCTCCTCGCGTATAAACGACTTTCCCGTGTCCGCGATGAGGACGAGCTGAGGGAAATGGAGAACGAGTTGAAGGACCGGTACGGCGCCCTCCCCTCCTCGCTTGTCAACCTTCTGGAGGTCATTTCGCTGAAGTCTCTCCTTGTGCGCCTGAGGATCCGCAAGGTGGAGAAGAGTGACAGACAGGTGATTCTCCATGTTACGGAACGGACGCCCCTCGACATGAAAAAACTTCTCGCCCTCGCCACGGACAGCGGCAGAGCGATCAAGCTCCTTCCCGACGGACGCATTATCATCCGTTCCACTCTCCATGAGGGCGAACTCATGAATTTCATAAGAAATATATTGATGGAGATCGCGCCGCTGTGATATAAGAGTTCGTTACAGGCTAATTGATCGCCGTCGTGCGCGTCGGGTCGTTCCGGTCGGGAGCGATCGGCGATAGAGGTTGATATATGCTGGAAAATCGAGAAGGGTTGAAGAGGTGGGGAATGAAGAATGCGGTGATCTGCCTGTGTTTGGCGCTATGTCTCTTTGCATGCGACAAGAAGGATGATAGTAAGGTTCTCGTCACGATAAACAACGACAAGCTCACCATGACCGAGTTCAACAAGGAACTCGACAAGATACCGATGAACATGAAGATGATGGTCGCCTCAGAGAGCGGCAAGAAGGCCTACCTCGACAGGCTGATCACGAAGAGACTCCTTCTTGCGGAGGCCCAGAAGGCCAGCATCGAAAAGGACAAGGAATTCGAGAACAAGCTGGCGGAGATCAGGGAACAGCTCATCATAGAATCGCTCCTGAAGAAGAAACTTGCCGCGGGAGCGAACATCACCGAGGAGGGTCTCCAGAAGTATTACGATACCAACAAGGAGAAGTTCCGGAAAGACACGGAGATCAATACACGGCACATTCTCGTGAAATCCGAGGAAGAAGCGAGACAGGTGAAGGAAAGGCTTCAGGCCGGTGAGGACTTCGCGGACCTCGCAAAGAAGTATTCCATCGATCCCAACGCCAAGGTGACGGGCGGCGAGGTCGGCTTCCATCCCAAGGGCACTCTCCTGCCTGAATACGAGGGGGCGGCATTCAAACTCACGAAGGTGGGTCAGACGAGCGGGGTCGTCAAAACCCAGTTCGGGTATCACATAATACGGCTCGAAGGGATCAAACCGCCCGCGTATGTTCCTTTCGCGGAGGTGAAGGATTTTATCAAGCAGCAGCTCATGCAGGAGAAACAGAAGGAAGTGCTCGACAAGTACATCGAAGAACTGAAGAAGAATGCGAAGATCACCATCAACGAGGACCTTTTGAAGGACCAGGCTCCCGCCGGTTCTGCAAAACCCGAAACAAAGGACGCGAAACCGGAAGCGAAAGACACGAAACCTGAAGCGAAGGATGCCCCATCAGCCAAGCCAGCGGGGACAAAGACTGCGCCCGCAACCCCGCCAACGAAGGAGACGGTACCACAAAGCAAATGAAACTCATAATTACATTCATCATTGCCGCAACCATCATGACCTTTGCAGGCGTTTGCACACATGCCGAGGTCATAGACAGGGTCATCGCCATCGTCAATGACGACATCATCACCCTGAAGGATTTCGAGGCATTCGTAAAGATCGAGAAACGAACGAAATTCACTTCCATCGATGAATACTTCCGGAACCTCCAGATGAAGGACAGGCTCGATGCTTACGTGGAAGGCGTCCTTATCAAGCAACAGACCAAAAAGATGGGGATCGTTGTGGTGGACGCTGAAGTGTTGGACTTCATAGAGGGTATCAAGAAACAGAACCTCATCACCGACGCCGAACTCAGAGAACAGCTCAGGAAGGACAACGTCACCTACGAGCAGTTCAAGGAGGGTATCAAGCTGAACATCCTGAGGACGAGGCTTCTCATGCGCGTCGTCTCCACGGAGGTAGTCGTGACCGAGGCGCGCCTGAAAGGCTACTACGAGAGCCACCAGGACCTGTTCCGGGAAGAGGAGTACCATATTCAGCAGATATTCATCTCCGGACAACATCCGGACATCCGGGACCGTGCTGAAAAGGCCTATACTCAACTCACCTCCGGAACACCCTTCGAGGACGTGGCGCGCGGCCTCTCCGACGACCCCTCTGCCAGGCAGGGAGGCGACATCGGCTTTGTCAAAAGAGGCGACCTCATGCCCACCCTGAGGGATGGTCTGAACAACGTCCAGCCGGGATCGTTCACGCAGGTTATCCCAACACAGTACGGCCTGCACATACTCAAGCTCATCGAGGTGAAACGAGCCGAGGTCCTCCCTTACGAAGATGTCAAGAAGATCGTCAACGACCGCATGGTCATGGAGGAATCGAACAAACGCTACCGCGACTACATGGACAAGCTGAAAAAGACCTCCTACATCGAGATCAAGATCTAGTTTCATGAACCGCATCGCCGTCACCATGGGCGACCCCGCCGGAATAGGCGGCGAGATCATACTCAAGGCGCTTCCCCGCCTCATGGGCAGGAGTATCCCCGTCATCGTCGGCGACATGAAGGTTATTGAGGCGCTTCGGGCCGGACCGTCCTCCCTGCCGCTGCCTCCCTTCAAGGATCTCGGGCAGGGCTCCGGGGGAGATGTCGAATTCCTCGACCTCGGCTTCATGGACACCGTGGGACCCGGTGTCTCGGACAGCCGGTGCGGCGAGGCTTCCTATCGATACATCCGTGAGGCGTTGAAACTCATCTTCACCGGCGAGGCGTCAGCCATCGTTACCTGCCCCATAAGCAAGGCCTCTTTGCATCTCGCAGGGGTCCCCTTCCCGGGTCACACGGAGTTGCTTGCCCACGCGGCCGGGGTGGACAGTTACGTGATGATGCTCGCAAACCCCAGGATGCGGGTGAGTCTCGTGACCATCCATATCCCCCTCAAGGACGTACCGGCCCGGATAACCGAAGAAAGGGTCTTCCGGACCATCGCCATCACCGGCCGTTCTCTTCGGGAGAACTTCTCGATGGGACACCCCGTCATCAAGGTCTGTGGTCTTAACCCCCATGCAGGCGAAGCGGGTATCATAGGAGATGAAGAGGAGCGCGTTTCACGGGCCATACTCCGGGCCCGGGAGACAGGCATGGACGTGACGGGACCCTACCCCGGCGACTCGGTTTTCCATCGCATCGACTGCGACGCGTACATCGCGATGTACCATGACCAGGGCCTCATACCGGTGAAGACCACCGATTTCAGACACACCGTCAATATCACGCTGGGGCTGCCCTTCGTAAGGACATCGCCCGGCCACGGCACCGGTTTCGACATAGCTGGCAGGGGCATTGCGGATCCCGTGAGCCTCATCGAGGCTTACAGAACAGCTGAGGTCATGACGCGCAGCGCCCGTCTGTAAGTCGCATCCCCGCCAAGGATTCTCTTGACACACTCCGCGCCTGTGTGTTACAAACAGGCCATGTCAGAAAGGACGGAGCACTTCATGATCAGTTCAAATTGGGCTTGGTGGTGGCGGACATAACAGGTGTGAGACCGTAAATGTTCGGCCATGGACGGTTTCACGCCGTCCATGGCCTTCGTGTTCTAAGGCCATGGGTTTTCGATACCCCATGGCCTTTTTCTTTCTGAGATGACGACATCGATCCAAAAAGGAGGCCGTTCCATGAGAAGAAATAAGATTGCTTCGCCGTTCATTGCAGTGATCCTTATCGCCGCCGCGGTGTTTGTGGCGTGTACCCCGGGGCACACCGCGTCGATCGTCCTCAAGTACGCCAATTTCCCGCCCGCGTCCACCTTCCCCTGCATCCAGATGGAAAGATGGGCAAGGGAGGTCGAAAAGCGAACGGGCGGCAAGGTGAAGGTCCAGACCTTTCCCGGAGGTACTCTCCTGCCGGCAAAGAACATCTTTGACGGGGTGGCGGCGGGCATGGCCGATATCGGGAATTTCGCGATGAGCTACCAGCCGGGAAGGTTCCCGCTCTCCGAGGCCATCGACCTCCCTGTCGGTTTCAGAAACGCACGCGCGGCAAGCATGGCCCTCTTCGATCTCATCCAAAAGCATCAACCGAAGGAATTTGCGAAGGTGAAGCTCATCACCGTTTTCACCTGTCCTCCCGCGGACATAATGACGAAGATGCCCGTGCGTTCCCTAAAGGAACTCAAGGGGATGGAACTGAGGACCTCGGGCACGGGCACGGATGTCCTCAAGCGGATCGGGGCCATACCCATCGGCATGCCCCAGTCCGAGGCCCCCGAGGCCATACAGAAGGGGATCGTCAAGGGCAACGTCTCCTCCATGGAGATCCTGAAGGACTTCAACTTCGCCGCATATCTTCCTTACGCGACAGAGGCGAACCTCTTCGTCGTGTCCTTCGCCGTCGTGATGAACAAGGACAGATGGGATTCCCTTCCCGGAGACGTGAAGAAAACCATCGACGACCTTGCCCGGGAGCAGGCCGAATGGACGGGGGCATATGTGGATGACCACGTGAAGGAAGCCCTTGAATGGTCGAAAAAGCGATACAGCCACCAGGTCACCCGCCTCTCCGCGGCCGATCAGAGCGACATAGCCCGTCTCACAAAACCGATGATCGACGACTATGTCAGGAGGGTAACATCGCAGGGCCTCCCCGGCGGGGAAATCATGAAAGACGTCTACGCGCTGAAGCAGAAGTATGAGAAAAAGTACAGGTGACACGGGTCATAGGTCATAGGAATTAGGAGGTCTGAATGAGGTATCTGGATAGGGTCAATGTTGCTCTCAATGGGTTTCTTATGGTCCTGGGGGGTTTCGCCGTCCTTGCGCTCATGACGGTCGCGACGGCGAATGTGGTGCTCAGGATGGTCCATGCCCCTTGCCGGGGAGCCTACGAGGTCGTTTCGTTCCTGGGAGCCGTTGTCATAGCCTTCGCGCTCGGTTACACGGAGAAGAAAAAAGGTAACATAATCGTCGAGATACTGACGGAACGGTTCCCGAAAGGGCTCCAAAGGATGCTGGAAGGGGCCAATTGCGTGATCAGCGGCGCCTTCTTCTCTCTTGTCTCCTGGCAGATCTACGAATACGGCATGAAGATCATGGAATCAGGCGAGCTTTCGGAGACCCTGAAGATCGCCTTCCACCCCTTCGTCTTCGCCGTCTCCTTCGGTTTCGCGGTCCTTGCCCTGACTCTCTTCGTAGACCTCGCGGGACTCTTTGTGAACAGGGAGGGGAACTAGCATGGAAGGCCCCATCGTCGGAGTCATCGGCATCGTCGTCATGTTCGCCGTCCTCTTCCTTCTCAGGATCCCGGCCGCCTTCACTATGGCCATCGTGGGATTCGCGGGGGTGGTATACATCACCTCCCTCAAGGCGGCGCTCGGCATGATCGGTGCCGACATGTGGAACATCTTCTCCAGTTACGGCCTGACGGTCATCCCCATGTTCATCCTTGTTGGGGAGTTCGCGCACTGGGGAGGCTACAACAACAGCCTCTACAACGCCACCTACAGGTGGTTCGGCCACTACCGCGGCGGGCTTGCGATAACCACCATCATGGCATGCGCGATCTTCTCCGCCATCAGCGGTTCCAATTCCGCCACCGCCGCCACCATGAGCACCGTCGCCATACCGGAGATGAAAAAGTACAACTACCGGCCCGAACTCAATGCGGGGGCGGTCGCCGCCGGGGCGACCCTTGGTGTTCTCATCCCGCCGAGCATCGTCCTCGTCATCTACGGGCTCTACACCGGGCAGTCCATAGGGAAGCTTTTCTTCGGCAACGTCATACCCAGCGTCATCCTGACTGTCCTCATCGCCGCCACCGTCTTCTATATCTGCTGGCGCCACCCCGAGTGGGGCCCCAAAGGCCCGAAAAGCACATGGCGGGAACGCTTCGGGGCCCTTCCCGACCTCATTGAGATCTCGCTCCTCTTCGGGATCATCATGTTCGCCCTGTTCACGGGTTGCGTCACAGCCACGGAGGCCGCTGCCGCCAGCTGCGCTCTGGGACTCATACTGTGCGTCATACGCCGCAAGCTGTCCTGGAAAGGCTTCGTTGCCTCCGTCACGGACACCCTGCGCATATCCGCCATGGTCTTCATCATCGTCGCGGGCGCCGTCATCTTCGGGAGGTTCCTGGCCGTCACACGCCTGCCCTTCGAGGCGGCCTCGTGGATATCCACCCTCACCTTGCCCGGCTGGGCCCTCTTCTGGATCATCGTCCTGTGTTACATCATTGGCGGCTGCGTTATGGATGCCCTTGCTTTCCTCCTCGTCTCCCTGCCCATCTTCTATCCTATCGTCATGGAGATGGGATACGACCCCATTTGGTTCGGCCAGGTCATCACGATAGTCACCACCATGGGAGCCATCATGCCCCCCGTGGGCCTGTGCTGCTACGTGGTGGCCGGAATGGCAAAGGACATACCCCTGGCAACGGTCTTCAGGGGCAGCTTCTACTACATCCCGTCCTACATCATAGCCATTCTCCTGCTCATGCTTTTCCCCTACGGCACGGTGATGGTGCTGTCGAACCTGGTGAGATAGGGAAGGCGAAAGACTTGCCTCTCGCCCGCTTCGCTCAAGACCGCAGAGGACGCAGAGAAAAGATTCGGCCGGATTTCGAAGCCTCCCAAAATCCGGCCGGCTTTGCATCCCGTCTGCGACGGGAGGGAAAAGAAGGGTTTTGGTTTCGAGTGGGGGGCTGGGAGATTGAGGGGGTGCGGTAGTATGGGGGTTGGAGGATGGTTATAGGACCTATAAGACATATAGGACTATGACTACAGGGGGGAGATAAGGGGGAATGATTTTTTCAGGATAAGAAAAAAAAGACTATTTCTTTCTCTCCCGCCGGGACGGCGGGACGAGAAGGCCGCCGGATTTTGGTAGGCTCCGAGATCCGGCGGCAATCTTTTCTCTCTTATCTCCTCTCTTTGCGACCTCTGTGAGCTTGAGAGAGGAGCGAACGCGACGAACGGGCGTGAGATAATGTCTTTAGAGTTTCTCCCCCGTCAGGATCGTGTATATCTCCTTGTATCTCTCCGACGTTTTCTTCGCCACTTCCGGCGGGAGCTCCGGGCCGGGGTAGGTCTTGGGCCAGTCGAGGGTGTTCAGGTAGTCCCTGACTATCTGCTTGTCGTAGCTGTCCTGGGACTTGCCGGGAGCGTAGTCCTTCAGCGACCAGAAGCGGGACGAATCGGGCGTGAGGACCTCGTCGACGAGCACGACATTGCCCTCGATAACGCCGAATTCGAACTTGGTATCGGCAACTATGATACCCCGCTTCTCGCCTATGGCCCGCGCCTTCTCATAAATGGCGATGCTCGTGTCCCGCACCTTTCCGGCGTAGTCGTCGCCTATGATCTTCACCGCCTCTTCGAAGGAGATGTTGAGGTCGTGCCCTTCGTCCGCCTTCGTCGACGGAGTGAAGACCGGCTTTTCGAGCTTGGAGGACTCCCTGAGGCCATCCGGAAGCCTGATGCCGCACACGGTTCCAGACTTCCTGTACTCGCTCCAGCCGGAACCTGCCAGGTAACCCCTGACCACACATTCCACGGGCAGGACCTTCGCCTTCTTCACAAGCATGCTCCTGTCCCTGAGAGCGTCGGCATATCTCCTGAGGGCTGTCGGATACCGGTCCGCATCCGTCTCTATGATATGATTTGGGATGATATCCTCCACCTGCCGAAACCAGAAAAGAGAGAGTTTCGTCAAGACCTTCCCTTTGTCCTCGATGCCCGTGGGAAGAACGACGTCAAAGGCCGAAAGCCTGTCGGTGGCCACGATGAGCAACTGATCGCCAAGATCGTATATGTCCCGGACCTTGCCCTTCCTCGGTGCCCCCAGTGCTTCGAAGTTCGTCTCCCGTAATATGTTCGTCATGTGCACTCCCCGCTATACCTTTGAGAATTCGCTCTTCGCCACGTTGCAGATAGGACAGGTGAATGTCTCGGGAAGGTCCTCGAAACGAGTACCCGGGGCAATGCCTATCTGGGGAACACCTTCGGCGGGATCGTAGACCCACCCGCAAGCGTTGCAGACATATTTCCCGGTGTCCACCGGCCCCGCCGGTCGGGAGTCTTCCTTCACATATGTGGGGGCGGTCTTCGGCGACTTTCCACCCTTGACGGTATGGTAGTACGCATAGGTCATCGGTTCGGCGTCGCCGAGGACATCGCAGTCGATCACCTTCCCGATGAACACCGTATGAGTTCCGACATCGGTCATGCTCAGGACCTCACACTCCAGGTAACCCACGGCGTTGTCAAGCACGATGGGGGCGCCCGTCGTTCCTGTCCTGTGACCGGTGTCCGCGAACTTGTCGATGTCCCTGCCGGATTTGAAACCGAACCTGCCGATGAGCGTCATGGGGGCAAACTTGGAGAGGATCGATACCGTGAATACCCTGCTCGAAACTATGTAGTCATGGGTCAGGTTCTGCTTATTGATGCTGACCGCCAGCGTCGGCGGTTCCGACGTGATCTGGAAGGCAGTGTTGGCTATCTGCCCGTTGAACTTGCCATCTTTCTTCGAACTGATGATGTAGACACCGTAGCAGAGCTTCTGAATGGCCTTGAGATTCATTCCGTCCTCCTTTCGGTTCCCGATGTGTTTGCTTCAATGGAAATCCCTGAGAGACCCCGGCAGCTTTTCCTTCAATTCCTGCCATCTGCCCGACCCGTCCACGAGGGGTCCGCCGCTTATGACGGGGACTCTCTTCTCGAAAGAGGGTCGATCATTCCTGTATATCACGCCGATGGGTATCCTGTCACCCCACTCCAGCGCTTTTTCGAAGGCCCTGACCCGGTCGCGGGGATCGTGGTCCTCCCCGATCCGGTAAACCCTTTTCCCGTACCACTCCCAGGTGTTGACCTTGTTCAGGGAAACGCAGGGCTGGAGTATGTCGACGAGCGATAACCCCTCGTGAGCAAAGGCCGAACGGATAAGCGACGTGAGATGCTCGCGGTCTCCCGCGTATCCCCTCGCCACAAAACCGCAGTCCATCGCCACCGCCATGGCCATGGGGTTGAGCTGCTCCGAAAGAACGCCGAAGGGCTGGTTCTTGGTCACCATCCCCTCCATGCTCGTCGGCGAGGCCTGGCCCTTTGTGAGCCCGTAGATCTGGTTGTCATGGACAAAGACCTTTACGCCAACATTGCGTCTCATGGCATGGAGAAGATGGTTGCCTCCCTCGCCGTACATGTCACCGTCACCGCCGACGGCCACGACGAGCAACCCGTGGTTGGCAAGCTTGATACCCGTCGCAACGGGAAGCGCCCTTCCATGCAGCCCGTTGAAGGTGTTGCACCTCACATAATGGGGAAATTTCCCCGCCTGGCCTATGCCTGAGACGATGCAGAACCGGCCTGGCTCGACGCCTTCGGCCTCAAGCGCCGCCGTGAAGGCATTCAGGATGGAAAAGTTCCCGCAACCGGGACACCACGCCGGGATCTCCCCCAGGTACCTGTCGCGACCTTCCATCAGAGTTCCTCCATCAGTTCCTCCACCAGGAAGGGCCTGCCGTCGTACCTCAAGACCCTGTCCGTGACGGAGTAACCTGTCTCGTCCCTCAGTAACCGGGCGAACTGTCCCGTGGCGTTCAGTTCTACGGAGACTGTCCTCCTGGCTTTCTTGAGCACTTCCAGGTAATCGAAGGCCCCGAGGCCGGGAAGAGGAAAGACCTCGCTGAAATGGAGCATCGCCATCTTCTTCTCCGGCATGGCCTCCACCACTTCCCTGACCACTCCGTACGTGGACCCCCAGGACACAAGAACGGTCTCCGGCTGCTCCGAACCCAGGAACAGGGGAGGTGAGATCTCTTTCCTGATGCTGTCCATCTTGAGGAAGAGCCTTTTCTCCACCATCCTCTTCCGGGTCTCTCCGTCCTCGATGATGTGTCCTGCCTCGCTGTGCTCGTCGCTGTCGGTGACGACGACATGCCTCGTCTTTCCCGGTATCGCGAATGGCGACACCCCCGTGGGGGTGAAGGCGTGCCTCCTGTATTCGTCGAAACCGTCGACCTCTCCGGAGGCGGCCCGCCAGTCGCGCATGGGAAGATCGTCGAGGGGAAGGCCGTCCATCGTCCATTGTGTGTCGGCGAGGTATTGATCGGTCATCACGAAGACAGGGATCTGGTACTTCTGGGAAAGATCGAAGGCCTTTGCCGTCAGGGACACGGCCTGCGCGGGGTCGCCGGGGGCGAATATGACGCGGGGAAACTCGCCGTGGCCGGCGTTGAGGGCAAAGAGGAGGTCAGCCTGCTCCGTCTTCGTGGGCAATCCCGTAGCGGGTCCCGGTCTCTGGGCAAGGGCTATGACGATGGGGGTCTCCGTCATCGCGGCGAGGGAAAGACCCTCGGTCATGAGAGCGAAGCCGCCCCCCGATGTCCCCGTCATGGACCTGACCCCGGCAAAGGAAGCTCCCAGTGCCATGTTGATGGCGGCTATCTCGTCTTCCGCCTGTTCCACGATAATGCCGTATTCCTTTGCCTTTGAGCTCAGGAAGAGCATTATCCCCGTGGAGGGCGTCATGGGATAGGCGCTGTAGAACCTGCAGTCCGCTGCCAGGGCGCCGAAGCCGATGGCATCGTTCCCGCCTATAAGCATCTTCGGGGCACCCGGGGAATCGAGGGTGAAGGCACAGCGCCCGCAGTTTCTCGCGGCGTACTTATAGCCGGCCATGGCGGCTCGCCTGTTCTGTTCCCGCGTCTCGTCGTCCTTTCTCTTCAAGAGCCCCGTGATGATGTCGAAGAGCGGGTCGATGGGAAAACCCAGCATCCCGAGGATGGCCCCCGTGGCCACCGTGTTGGCCACGATCGCTTTCGCCCCCGAATCGGTCGCGAGCTTCACAAAGGGAATGTCCAGGAACTGAGGCCCGCTGAAGTTCTCCTTCAACTGGAAAGGATCGTAGACAATGATACCCTGTTCCATGAGTTCTCTCTGGTGAAGTGTGACCGACGCTCCGTCAAAGGCGACCAGGACATCGATAGACCTGCGGGGCGCACGGATGGGCCGGTCGCTCACGCGTATCTGGTAGAAGTTGTGCCCCCCGCGGATGCGCGACTCGTAGTCCTGGTTCGTGAATACATGGTATCCCAGCCGGGAAAGCGCCTTCGCGAGGGCGTCACCCACCGTCTGGATTCCCTGACCTGCCTCGCCGCCTATTTTCAGTGTGTAATCCACGCTGTTTTCCAGAACACCATTATAGAGGGTTAGCCGGCAAATATCAACCGCTGTGACCCCTG
>JAAYAK010000050.1 GCA_012719415.1 Syntrophorhabdus sp. | reverse complement strand
GCCCTCGACCTTTATCGCCTTCCCGTCCTCTATGGTCACCTCGACACCGCAGCTGTGGTAGCACAGCGCGCATCCGCTGTAAGCCTTGTATGGACCCTTCTCACTCATGTTGTCCTCCTCGATGTTGTTGGACCCATGCCCGTGGCATGGGACTATGTCCATCTGACTGTTTCATGGAATGAAAGCCGAGTTCATCCCATGAACTATAATAGCACAGACGAAAATATTGTCAATATTAATCTTGGCCGCCAGGGGGCGGCCAGCTCTTCCACGACGGTTGACAAATGCCCGGCTTTTCTGAATAATTATGAACGGCTCTGTCGCCGAAAAGGAATAAGGGGAAGAGGGACTGCCACATGCGCAAGATCATGAAATCGAACAAGATGGAGAACATATGCTACGAGATCCGCGGACCCCTTCTGAAGGAGGCGAAACGCCTCGAAGACGAAGGATACACGATCATCAAGCTCAACAGCGGGAACCCGCCCGCCTTCGGACTCTACGCACCCGACGAGATCATGCATGACGTCGTGCTGAATATCAGGTCGGCCCAGGCCTACGGCGATTCGAAGGGACTTTTTTCGGCGCGCAAGGCGATCATGCAGCAGTGCCAGCTTAAAGGGATAGAAGGCGTGGAAATGGAGGACGTCTACGTCGGGAACGGGGTCTCGGAGATGATCATGATGGCCATGCAGGGCCTTCTGAACAACGGTGACGAGATGCTCGTGCCCGCGCCCGACTATCCCCTGTGGACCGCCGCCGTCACGCTCTCGGGAGGAAAAGCGGTACACTACATCTCAGATGAGGCATCGGGGTGGATACCCGACCTCAAGGACATGGAGTCGAAGATAACGCGGAAGACACGGGGGATCGTGCTCATCAACCCCAACAACCCCACCGGCGCCGTGTATCCCCGGGAGGTCCTCGTGAAGGTCGTCGAGATGGCCGCCGAGCACGACCTCATCCTCTTTTCCGACGAGATATACGACCAGATCCTCTACGACGGCGCGCGCCACATTCCCGCCGCGTCCCTGACGAACGATATCTTCGTCGTCACCTTCAACGGGCTGTCCAAGTCCCACCGTATCCCCGGGATGCGGGCGGGATGGATGATCGTGAGCGGCAAGAAGGGGCACGCGCGGGACTACATAGAAGAAGGGCTCGACACCCTGTCGAACATGAGGATGTGCGGCAACATGGCGGGCCAGCTCGCCATCCAGACCGCGCTCGGCGGGTACCAGAGTCTCCAGCAGATGATATCTCCCGGCGGCCGCCTCTATGAACAGAGGCAGGCCGCGTACGACGGCTTTCGCGCGATACCGGGAATAACCTGCGTCAAGCCCATGGGCGCCCTGTACCTCTTCCCGAAGATCGACGTCAAGAAATACAACATAAAGGACGACCAGAAATTCCTCCTCGATTTCCTGACGGAGAAAAAGGTCCTCATGGTGCAGGGCACGGGTTTCAACTGGCCCGCCCCCGACCACTTCCGCGTCGTCTTCCTCCCTTCCGTCGAAGAGATAAGGAGCGTGGCGGAACGAATGGCGGAATTTCTCAAGGAGTATACGCAATAAAAACAGTTTTAAGTTTTAGGTTTTAAGTTTTAAGTTAAGAAAAACCGTTTTAGGTGTTAGGTTTTAAGTTTTAGGTAAAAGACCGGAAAAGCCAGGTCCTCTTCCGGCAAATAGGTGGGCACCCAACCACCACTCTGTTCGCCTTGGTCTTCCACTTAAAACTTAAAACCTAAAACTTAAAACCGTCTTGTTAGCACTTAAAATGGTCCTTCAAACATTTCTATTATCTTTCTGACAAGTGCCGGCAGTGAGGGGTCCCGGGCGCCCATTACCATGATGCAGTCGCCTTGCTTCGCGTCGGCGGAGAGTCTTTCGAGCAATTGTTTGCGGTCTTGAACTGCCTCGGAGTGGAAGGGGACGGGGCTGAGTCCGTCGATGATGTCCTGCGAGGAGATGTCCTTCTGGGCGGTGCCGCCGGCGTAATAGATGGGAAGAAGATAGAGGCTGTCACTCTCACGGAAGAGGGAGCGGAAGGCGGCGATATACTCGTTCCTGAGGAAGCGCGTCGGTCCGAACCCGTGGGGCTGGTAGACGGCGATGATGCGGCCGGCGAGGCCCCGGGCGGCGGTGACGGCGGCGGATATCTTGGCCGGGTTGTGGGCGAAATCGTCGACGACGGTGATGCCCTGCCGCGTTTGTGTTATGGAGAAACGGCGGGCAACCCCGCGAAATCCCCTGACGGCACCGGCGAGAGTCTCTGCATCGCAGCCGATATGTTCGCAGACGCACAGTGCCGCGCGGAGGTTCTCGAGGTTGTGGTCTCCCGGAAGGGGGAGGTGGTAGTCGATGTCCCCGCGCGTGAGCCTGACGGACGTTCCCTGGAGTTCTTCCCCGTCGGGATGCCACGAGGCGGTGTTGTCACATCCGAATCTCAGCGTCGCCGGAAGGGTAACGAGCAGAGGGTCGTCGGCATTGGTCGCGGTCCAGGCTGACCGCGATATGAGTGTCGCGAAGAGCCCCCGTATCTCGTCGATGTCCTTATGGTCTTTGGAAATGTTGAGCACCACGGCGATGGCAGGTGAGTACTTGACGAGCGTGCCGTCGCTCTCGTCCGCTTCCACGACAAGGAGGTCCGAGCCGCCGGAGTAAGCGTTGCCGATGAGGCCCTGGGCTTCGAGCCTGACGAGAGGTGCGCCGCTTACGAGCGACGGCGACTTCCCGCATGCAGAGAGGAATTCGAATATCATTGCCGTCACCGTCGATTTGCCGCTCGTGCCGGCAACGGCTACGGTCCTTCTCGACGCTATGATCGACGCGAGGAGATCGGAGCGATGTATGACGGGGACGCCCCTTGCCCGCGCGGCGGCAATATCGGGGTTTGTTTCCTCGATGGCCGTGGATACGCAGAGCACATCGGTATCATCCGTCACCCCCGTGCCGTCCTGGCTCGCGATCACGCATCCGAGTCCCTCGAGGGACCGGCGCATGGGAGCCGTATCTTCGCTTTCCAGCAGGCGGTCCGAGCCGGAAACGCCTATCCCTTCGAAGCGCAGGTACTGGGCAAGGGCACTCATCCCGGTGCCGAAGATACCGGTAAAGTGAATGTTCCGGCAGGGCTTCCCGGCGACGATCAGGGCGGGAGGGTCGATGTAGAGAAGGGTACCCTCGGGGACCCTCTCGAAAAGATCTGTCATATCGGTATTGCGAAGGGTCAGGCATCCGTGGGTGAAAGGGGTGCCGACAAGGTCTTCGCGGTTGGTCCCGTGGATGTAGATGCACCGCTCACGGGAGTCCACGCCGGGGCCCCTGTTGATCCCCTCTTCAAGGCCCTCAAGACGGAGGATGCGGGTCAGGATGAGGTTGTCCTCTCTTGAAACCCCGTCCCAGTCGGTTCCTGTATCCCTGCGGTCCCTGAAGATGCGCCCCGGGGGTGCGCCGGACCCGATCTTCTCGCAGACGCGGTGAAGCCCGGGAGGTGTCTTAAGGGAATCCTCGCGTATGCCGACGCCGAGGCGCGAAGTCGAGGCAGGATAGGTTTCGATGACGCGATCCGCCTCGCAGAGGAAGAGACGCTGCTCCTCAACGGAGCCAACGAGATAGAGGTCTTCCCGGTCGGCAAGGTTTTTCGACAGTACACTGTAAATGCCGGCCAACCGGAATCTGTCCATCTCGCCCCTTGCGTCTTGTATCGTTATTGGTGTGGCAATTATTGATACCATCGGCGGCGTGAGGATTCAAGAAGAACTTCACCGTCTCGGAACGTCAGATCTTGTCCTGCCGGTGGATGACGGCCATTGTGCCCTGGTTATGGAGGTTTCTGGCGAAGCACTCGATGGAGATGTCCGGACTCACATTGAAGAAGGAGAAGATTGAAGCCATGAGTTCCATGGACTCCACGGTCATGTGGGTGCGTGTTCAAAGGGGGGAATGCCTTTGACATGTTCCTGCCTCCCTGCTATGTTTTGTCAGACCAGGTATGGCTCAACCTTCCCCTCCGGGGTGGGTCACACACGGGCCGGGACCGGGCAGATTACAGGCAAAGGAGCTGCGAGTGGCACTGAAGGAAGAGATAAGAGAGGTGTTTTCGGCCGTCCCGGCGCAGTTCTCTGAAAAAGAAGGAGTGACCACGGTGGAATATGTCGTGGCCGAACGGAAGTCTTTCCTTTCGAAAAAGAAGGTGACCTACATAGCGAAATACCGGATAGTGGAAGACACGCGGGAGGTCCGGTTCACGGAAATGCTCAAGGAGTCGGGATCGGGCCTGTCAAGCGGCAGTTTCGGCGACGGGCCATCGGGTTTCGGATTCAAGAAAACGACGTACAGGACGGGCACGGGCGGCCGGGGAGGCACGATAGAGGAGCGATCGAACGTTCTCGGCAGCAAGTACAGCTACACCTTCGATTTCAAGGCAACCCGGGCCGCTGTTGAGAAGAAGGTCGAAGACGCAGGCTACGCCTTCAAGTACCAGATAACACCGATGGGACTGTAGCAGTTCCAGGGCCCTAAGGACGTTCAAGACCTTACGGCTAAAGACGGTTACAGTGTGACGCTGAACCTCGCCGACAGGGTGGAGGTGTTGCCTTTTGGCTTACGAAGCGAGGCCCAGGCGATGCGGTGGGTTTTCAAGTATGGAATGATGTTTCCCCTTTCCTCGACCGTATTTGCGCCGGCAAGGTATCATCGTCGGTTGGAATGCGCTATAATAGGGCAGGGCGATCAGAATGAAGCTCATCTACAAGATATGGCTCAACATGGAGGGCGACAAGGCTTTCGGGGAGGGTCCGTACAAGCTCCTGAAAGGGGTGCAGCAGACGGGTTCGCTGAGGGAGGCGGCCTCCTCTCTGGGTATGGCGTACAGCAAGGCCCGGCGTGTCATAGCAAGGAGCGAGAGCAATCTCGGTTTTGCCCTTACGAGAAAGAAGATAGGGGGAGTCTCGGGGGGTGGTTCCGAGGTGACCGACGACGCGGTCCGGCTCATGAGCGCGTACGAGGGCCTTCGGTCAGAGATTCAGCACGTCATCGGAAAAGTATACAGAAAGCATTTTGGGGAGTCCGTCGAGGTGGAGTTTTACAGGACGGTTGCCCGCAAGCGCGGTGAGAAAAAGGCGTAAGCGGCTTCCCGCGGTCTTCCCCGCATTCGTCAACACGCAAGGAACATTCCCGTCCCTTTAAGCTTTCACCACGAGGTGCGATAATCCTGTTGACCTGAGACGGAATTGCCATGTCCGTCTTGTGGTTTAGGGTCAGGAGAGAGACATCTTATGCGCGATGCAAAATACATGGCCATTCCTCCCGGCGCGATACTGCCGGGAAGCCTGCCAAGATTCAAGATATACGTCCTTGCGCCCGATGGGCGCTACATCCTGTGGGCGCGCGCGGGCAACGAGGTCGGCAGGGACCGGCTCGCCATGCTTGCCGAGACGGGGCAGAAAGAGGTCTTCATCGACCTCGACGAAGAGATCAAGTACGAAAAGTATCTCGAGAACAACCTGGGGACCATCCTCGAGAACCAGGGGATGCCCGACGACCAGAAGGCTGAGGTCTTCAGCAGGGTCTCCACGAATGTCGTCAAGGATACCTTTGAAACCTCTCTGGGTCTCGGCACAATGCGGCCGGATTCGCTGCGGCGGATCCAGGCGCTCGTCAACCATTCCCTCATGTTCATAGCCGAGTCGAATTCGCTGAAACCCCTGGCGAAGATGATCGGCCACGACTACAAGACCTACGAGCATGCCACCAAGGTGCTGTGGTTCACGGTGGCCTTCCTGAGGCGCAATTCCGACGTTCTTACCCAGATAGTCCCTGATATCGAGGCGTATCATGAGGTCCAGGTGAAGGAGCTCCTGAAGCAGTGTGGCGTGGGGGCCATGCTCCACGACATCGGGAAGGTCTTTGTCGCGCCCGAGATACTCAATAAGGAGGGGCCTCTCAACTCCGTGGAGTGGGAGATCATCAAACGCCACCCGTTGACGAGTTTCGCCATGCTCGCCGACACGGATACCCCCGTGTTCGTCAAGAAGGCCATACTTCAGCACCATGAGGATTACAACGGCGAGGGCTACCCGATGGGGCTCAAAGGGAGGAACATCAACGTCCTCGCACGCGTCCTGAGGATAGTCGACGTCTTTGACGCCATGACATCCCGTCGTCCCTACAAGGAGGCCTTCTCTCCCATGGAGGCGGCACGGATCATGGTCGGGACGCCGGAAGGGGACGATGCCTCTCCGGACGGTAACGGGCGGGACCAGAGGGACCGGGGCATGAAGAGATGCTTCGATGAGAAACTGCTCCGAAAGTTCGTAGTGTTCCTGGGCAAAGTGTCGTCTGAGATGTGATTCCCGGGGGGACCGGAAAGGGCTCACCGTGTCTTCGGTCGCGATAAACCCCTGCAGTCTTAATCCAAAATTAACAATTCGCCTTTACTATGGAACAGTGAAACGGCTTTGCAAAGCGCAAGGTATGAGGTAATCTCATAGTATGACAAGCCAATTGATAGCGGTCGTCGACGACGAGCCGGACATACTGGAGTTGGTGTCGCTCCACCTGAAGAGATCGAACTTCCGTGCGAGCGGGTTTGCCGACGCGCAGTCCTTCTACCAGTTCCTGGCGAAGGAGGTGCCGGACCTTGTCATACTCGACCTCATGCTTCCCGACGTGGACGGATTGGAGATCTGCAAGTACTTGAGGGCGCAGGAGCGTTTCTCCTCCATCCCCGTGATCATGCTCACGGCAAAGACGGAGGAGACGGACAAGGTCATCGGTCTGGAGCTGGGGGCCGACGATTACGTGACGAAACCCTTTTCTCCCCGCGAGCTTGTTGCCAGGGTGCGAGCGGTCTTGAGGCGGCATGGCCGGAGCGAGGATGATGCCCGCAAAATCGTTATTTCCGGACTCGTTGTCGTCGATCTCGACAGGCACGAGGTGGAGGTCGAGGGGAAAAAGGTGGAGTTGACCCCGACGGAATTCAGGATACTCGAGCTCCTCGCCTCGCGCCGGGGCCGTATCCAGTCCCGGGACCAGATATTGACCCATCTCTGGGGTGACGAAAAGTACGTCATCGACCGAACCGTTGACGTCCACATCAGGCACCTGCGCGAGAAGCTTGGCAATGCCGCCCATATCATAAAGAATGTCCGTGGCGCCGGATACAGGGTGGAGGAATGAAGCGCTCCCTCTTTCTCAAGATATTCGGCGGGTACCTTCTCCTCACCATCGTCCTTTCCGGTCTCATCGTCCTCATCTCGTCCTATCTCATCCGCAACTACCAGATAGAGAGGACCGCGCGGGAATTGAAGGAGATCGCCATCGTCCTCGGGGAGCGAACACTGGGGATGCCGTCGGAGGGCGGAGGTGTCGTGATCGACCGCTTCGTGAAAGAGACGGGGAAGAAGATCAACGCCCGGATCACCCTTGTTGCCCCTGACGGCAGGGTGATCGCCGATTCCGAGGAAGACCCCGCCAGGATGGAGAACCACCGCCTGAGGATCGAGATCTCCCAGGCGCTCGAGGGCGGAACGGGGCGGTTCCTGCGCGTAAGCGACACCCTCGGCCAGGAGATGCTCTACATAGCCGTCGCCGTGGAACGGGACGGAAAGACGCTGTATGTCCTCCGTACGAGCAAGTTCCTCAGGGACATAAAGACCGTTTCCCGGGAACTGAACCTGAAGATATCGTTCGTGACCGCCATCGTCCTTGTCGCTGCGCTCATCGGGGCGTTCATTTTCACACGGACCATCTACCGGCCGATTGGCGAGCTGAGCGCGGCCATAAAACGGGTGGCCGGCCACGATTTCAATACCCGTGTGTTGCTTAAAGAGCAGGACGAGCTCAAGGAGGTCGCCGACAGCTTCAACGATATGACCGATGAGATGCAGGGGCTTTTCACGGATCTCACCCGCCAGAAGGAAGAGCTGAACTCCATCATCTCCTCCCTGCAGGAGGGACTCCTCGTGCTCGATGGCGAGGAGAGGGTTCTCCTTATGAATGACAGCCTGAGGAACGTGATGGGCCGCGATGTGGAGGTCGGGAGGCCATACTGGGAGGTCATCCGGGAGCCGGCGCTCAATGAACTGGTGAGCAGGGTCCACGTCGAGAAGCACAACCTTGTCGGGGAGATGACGATTGACGGTGCGGTTTTCCTGTGCAGTGCCACGTACCTGAGCTCCCGGGAAGAGATCGTCCTTGTCTTCCATGACATCACCGAGATCCGCAAGCTTGAGAGGATAAAGAGCGATTTCGTCCTTAATGTGTCCCACGAGCTGCGCACGCCTCTCACGTCCATCAAGGGGTTTGTCGAGACCATGGAGGCCGATGGAACGCTTTCGGAGGAACAGAGGCATTATCTGACGATCATCAAGCGGAACACGGCCCGGCTCATCAATGTCGTGACCGACCTGCTGACGCTGTCGAGGTTGGAAGAAAAGAGCCCTGTCCTCGAATTGGAGCCGGTGGACATACGGGACCTCGTCGAAAGAGTACTCAAGATCTTCGAAGAGCAGATACGCGTGAAGGGTTTCAGCGTGGATGTGAGGGCGCCCCGGGACCTGCCGCCGGTGATGGGTGACGCCTTCAGGCTCGAGCAGGTCTTCGTCAATCTCCTTGACAACGCCATCAAGTACACCGATGCGGGCGGGATCACCGTGGAGATGGAGACCCGCGGCAACACCGTGGTCATCTTCGTCGCCGACACGGGCCCGGGCATCCCTTCGGAACACATCGACCGCATCTTCGAGCGGTTCTACGTGGTCGATAAATCGAGGTCGAAGAAGCTCGGCGGCACGGGCCTCGGCCTCTCCATAGTCAAGCACATCATCCTTCTCCACAACGGAAGGATCACGGCCCAGAGCACCCCGGGAAAAGGCGCGAGATTCATCGTCACCCTGCCCGTCGGCGACCCGCCCTCATTCAAAGCCTGACCCGCGACAGGAATATCATCGGGACAGGGCCCGCCTTAATCGAATCTTAACAATCCTTTCCTCTAATATTAACAGTCGATGGGTAAGATGAGGCAACGATTCAGGCAGGTGCCTGAGAAAACCAAAAGGAGGACATTTATGTCTGGCATTTTTTCAAGAGCCCTATCCTTGATGGCCGTTGTCCTGGCCCTTGTGTGCTTCGCGGCTGACGCACCGGCCCTCGACATGGAGCTGCTCGGCGCCGGCGCCACCTTCCCCCAGCCGCTGTACTCTAAGATGTTCGACGCCTACAACCAGCAGTACAAGGTGAAGATCAACTACCAGGGTATCGGATCGGGCGGAGGGATAAACCAGCTTGTGAAGAAGACCGTCGATTTCGGCGGCACCGACGCCTTCATGACGGCGAAGGAGTTGCAGGCGGCCGGGGCCCCGGTCCTGCACATTCCCACCTGTCTCGGGGCCGTGGTCGTCACCTATAACCTTCCCGGGAACCCGAAGCTCAATTTCACCCCCGATACGGTGGCTGAGATATTCCTCGGCAAGATCACGAAGTGGAACGACCCGAAGATAGCCTCGGCGAACCCCGGGGTGAAGCTCCCCGATCTGCCTGTCAGCGCCGTGCACCGCGCCGACGGCAGCGGCACGACCTACATCTTCAGCGAGTACCTCACGAAGGTGAACAGGGAGTGGAAAGAGAAGATCGGCACTGGCAAGTCCCTGAAGTGGCCCGCCTCCCAGATAGGCCAGAAAGGGAACCCCGGCGTCGCCGGATACGTGAAGCAGACCCCGGGCGCCGTGGGATACGTGGAACTCCTCTACGCGATCCAGAACAAGATGCCTTACGGTACCATAAAGAACAGGGCCGGCAAGTTCATCGAGCCGACGTTGAAGTCGGTGAGCGCCGCGGCCAACGTGAAGATCCCCGACGATACGAACGTGTCCCTGACAGACACGGAGGCGGCCGCCGGTTATCCCATCAGCGGTTTCACATGGCTCATCTTCTACAAGGAACAGAACTACGGAGGAAAGGCCAGGGACCGGGCGGAGGCATTGGCGAAACTCCTCCTGTGGGTGGTGGGCGACGGTCAGAGATACGTCGAGCCCCTTGAGTACGCCCCCTTGTCGAAAGAGGCGGCGGCGAAGGCGAACAAGCTGGTCCGCTCCATGACATACAATGGCGCGCCCCTCGTGAAATAAAGGAGATCATGAGACGAAGGACCGGGCGGCGCCGCATTCACAGGCGCCGTCCGGAGACATATTCGGGACCACATGGATACAGGAAAGCAAAGAGCGCCTTCAGGCGCAGACCGTTCGGAAAAGAGGTTCAATACCATTCTCGCGGGCAGTGGCCTCCTTATCGTCCTTCTTCTCCTCGCGATCTTCGCTACCCTCCTTCTGACGGCCCTGCCGGCGGTCAGGGAATTCGGGGCCTTTTTCTTCATAGGAAGGGAGTGGGACGCGACGACGGAGACCTTCGGGGCCCTTCCCTTTCTGGTGGGTACCCTGCTTACCTCATTTCTTGCCCTGGTCATCTCCATCCCCTTCTCCATAGCCATTTCCATCTTCCTCGGTGAATATTTCAAGGCGGGGGCCGTCTCGACATTCCTGCGCAGCGCGGTCGAGGTCCTGGCGGGGATCCCTTCCGTTATTTACGGCCTTTGGGGTCTTTTCTTCCTCATGCCCGCCGTCCGCTTTCTGGAGGTGAAGATGGGTGTCGCCCCCCATGGCGTGGGGATACTGACCTCATCGCTCATCCTCGCCATCATGATCATCCCCTTTTCGGCGTCCATCGGCAGGGAGGTTATCACGCTCGTACCCGGAGACCTGAAAGAGGCGGCATACTCGCTGGGAGCGACGCGGTTCGAGGTCATACGGAACATCGTCATCCCCTACGCGCGCTCCGGCATCATCGCAGGCATACTTCTCGCACTGGGACGGGCGATAGGCGAGACCATGGCGGTGACGATGCTCATCGGCAACAGCAACTTCCTGCCAACGAGCATATTCAGCCCCGCCAACACGATGGCGAGCGTCATCGCCAACGAGTTTGCCGAGGCGACGGGGGTCACCGCGGCATCGCTCATCTACGTCGCTCTCGTTCTCTTCCTGGTGACCATGGTCGTCAACATCATCGGGACATACGTCATCCAGAAGATCAGCATTGAAGCATCCAGGGAGGTCTCGTGACGGGCGGCCACGTCGGCAGGCGCCTCGCAAAGGACGCGGTCTTCAAGGGGGTGGTCTGCCTTCTTGCCTTCCTGTCGCTTCTTCCCCTTTTTCTTATCCTTTACTACATAACGATGAAGGGGATATCGGTCATCAACTGGGATTTTCTCTTCAGCCTGCCGCGCCCCATCGGCGAGGCGGGAGGAGGCGTCGTCAACGCTATCGTGGGGACGCTCATGCTCATAGTGCTGTCCTCGGTCATATCCGTGCCCTGCGGGATCGCGGCCGGCATCTACCTTTCCGAGAACAAGGCGGGAAAACTGAGTAACACCATACGGCTCTGCGTCATCGTCCTGCAGGGGACGCCCTCGATCGTCATCGGCATCATCGCCTATCTCTGGGTGGTGGCTCCCCTCAAGACCTTCTCGGCGCTTTCCGGTGGTGTCGCCCTTTCGATCATGATGCTCCCCGTTATCATCAAGACGACGGAAGAGACGCTGAAGCTCATACCCTATCACCTGAAGGAGGCATCTCTGGCCCTGGGCGTGCCCTATTACAGGACCATTCTCAAGGTCGTACTTCCTTCAGGGATAAGCGGGATCCTCACAGGCATCCTCCTCAGCGTGGCGAGGATCACGGGGGAAACGGCGCCGCTTCTCTTCACGGCATTCGGCAATCAGTTCATGAACGTCAATATCTTCAAGCCGATAGATTCCCTGCCCTACCGCATATTCTATTACGCCATGAGCCCCTACCCCGAGTGGCATTCCTTCGCGTGGGGGGCCTCGTTCATCCTTGTCGTTCTGACGCTTGCCCTGAACCTTATCGCAAGGGGGATTTCCGTTAAATGGAAGATACAGTTCTAAAGGTCGAGAAATTCAGCGCCTTCTTCGGCGACAACAGGGTGCTCAAGGACGTGGACCTTACCGTCAGGAGAAACGTGGTCGCCGCTCTCATGGGACCGTCGGGGTGCGGGAAGACGACCCTCATACGCTGCGTCAACAGGATGCACGAACTCATCCCCGGAGCCGGCGTGTCGGGAAGGATGACGCTTATCGACGAGGACATCTACACGATGCAGCCCATCGTGCTCAGGAGAAAGGTGGGCATGGTCTTTCAAAAACCGAACCCCTTCCCCACGATGAGCATCTACGAAAATGTCATCGCGGGATACAAGCTGAACGGCATCAGGATGCCGAAGTCGGAACTGGACAATATCGTCGAACGATCACTGAAGAGATCGGCCCTCTGGGACGAGGTCAAGGATGCCCTTCACCGGAAGGGGACCTTTCTCTCCGGGGGGCAGCAGCAAAGGCTGTGCATAGCCCGGGCGCTTGCCATGAACCCCGAGATACTGCTCCTTGACGAACCGACGTCCGCGCTGGACCCGAAATCGACGTCGCAGATCGAAGAGCTCTTCGTGGAGCTGAAGACGAACGTCACCATGCTCCTTGTCACCCACAATATCGCCCAGGCCGCGAGGGTCTCCGACGTGACCGCCTTCATCTATCTCGGGGAGCTTGTAGAGTTCGGGCCCACAGAGAAGATGTTCACCGTGCCGAAGGACAAGCGGACGGAGGAATACCTGACGGGAAAATTCGGATAGGAGGCTAAAAGGGATGCTGGAGGTCAGGACAAAGGAGCTCAAGAAAGAGCTTGTCGAATACGCCACCCTGGTGGAGAAGATGATCGCCGAGAGCATGACGGGTCTTCTGGAGAGGCGGGAGGCCCCTCTTCGCCGGGTCATTGACGAACTGGAGCCGGCGACGAACGATTTCGAGATCGAACTCGACGAGCTGTGCACGGGGGCCATAGCGCAGTACCAGCCGAGGGCGCGGGATCTGCGCATCATCCTCATGATCTTCAAGATGACGAGCGATCTGGAACGGATGGGAGATCACGTCGCGAACATTGCCGACAGCGGATTGTTCCTCATATCCCACGTGCCTGTGAAGCCTCTTGTCGATATTCCCCGGCTTGCCGGGGAGACGACGAGGAGCTTAAGTGACAGCATCACCGCCTTTCTGAACGAGGACGCGTCTCTCGCGCAAGAGGTCTGCGAGCGGGACCATATCATCGACGCACTGCAGGTCCAGATCTTTCGCGAACTCGTGACCTTCATGTCCTCGGACCCGGCGACGATCGAGAGGTCGCTGCACCTCATCAGGGTCGCGAACAACCTCGAGCGCATCGCCGATCTTTCCACGAACATCTGCGAGGACGTGATCTTCATGGTCGAGGGAAGGGTGATCAAGCACCATCGCGAGGAAAGGGACGGGAAGGAATAAAGAAGGGATCGTTTCCCGGGAAAGCAAAAAAGAAAAGGGGCCTTTTCGAGGCCCCTTTTCCTGTCCGAACGGGGGGTTTCTTAGAAGAAATACCAGGCTGCGAACCTGTACTGGTCCATGATACCGCTTGAGTTGGCGAAACCGGTACCCACGCCGGTACCCTGGCCCACACCGTTATAATGGGTGAACATCCTCATCCACTGTAGACCAAGCCTGATCGACTGGTTCGCGTCCCAGAGCAGGTTCGCGCCGAAGGTCTGGGACATGTTGATCCTGTCGCGGGCCGTCGCGTTATTCGTGCGCGCCCACCCGCTGTAGTTGTACTTGAGGTAGCCGTACATGCCGTTGACCCAGAGCTTGTCGGTCATCCACCAGGAGAGCTGGGAGAAGAGCCCGAAGAGCGTCGGCGCCGCCGCGCTGTTGTCCGGCCTCAGGTAGGAGCCATTGCTCGGGCCCGAGGAGCCCATCCAGTTGTTTCCCGCGACGTTCTGCCCGACAAAGAAGTTGCCGTTGAGCAGGACGGACATTGCCTTGTTGCCCTGTCTTTCGGGAACGATCGGGATGGAGTAGCGGAACGCGGTGACCCAGGCGTTGATCGTGGTGTCCTTGTAGTCCGTGGCGGTGGTGTAGGATTCCGTGTCCCTGCCGTAGTATGCTCCAAGGCCGAACTTGAGGTTATTGGAGCCGATCTTGCCGCAGCGGTCCGTCCAGTATGCTATCTCTCCCTGGAGGCCCGGCCAGGAGCTTCTTGCATAACCGTCGTTGTACTGACGGGTTGCTCCCGACCACTCCGTGGCGGAGGTGAGGCCGAACATGGCGCTCAACTCTTTCGTGAGGAAGTATCGGAAGGCCACCTGGGGTGTCCTGATACCCTTGAGATACTGCTTGAAGTCGTCGGCGCCTATCTGGGCGGAGTAGTACGGCATGCCCCACTGCTGGTAGGCCTGGCCGGCGAGCAGTTCCGATGAGTTCCACTTCATCTTCATCCACGCGTGCCTCAGCTGGAAGCCGCCATACTGGTTGCCCGTTGTCGTGCCGCGAAAGTCACCTTCGATAAAGGCGCTCGTCTTCGCGCCCCAGAGCTCGGGACCCTTGATGAGGAAGTTGAAACGGGTTTCGGCGCCCGTCATGTAGGTGTTGCCGTACTCGTCAGCCAGAATGCGGCGGTCGGATGTGCTGCTCCTGTACGCGTAGGACGGGTCCGCGTGTGAATTCTGGGTCGAATAGCCAAGATCGAACTTCACGAAGCCGCCGAACGTGACGTCATACCTGCTCGATACGCTCCCCGCGTTGCCAAGCGCCGGAAGAACCAGGGCAACAGCGATCAGGGCCAATAAGAACTTCTTCATTCCTGCCTCCTTAGTAATGGTTATCGTGGTACAGATGACGGGTGATGCCTTTTCTTCCTTTCCGTTCCTATGGATTCAAGTTTTGCTGAGGCAAGATTAACCAATTTTGATTAAGGGGGCGTTAAATGGCTGTTAAATTACCGTTAAGCAAAGAGTTCTTTCTTTGTCCCGTGAATAGGGCAGAGGCGATGAGGAATTCCGGGGCGGTGGTTAAGGGCGGCCTGGATGCGGGCAGGACGAGAGCGTAAGAAACTCTCATCCTCCCTTAGGCCCCGGTCGATGGCAGGATTGTGTCAGGTCGAGAGGAGCTCCATCATCTTCGATGAGCCTTCCCTGGACATCCACTCGACGTTCTTGAACTGGCTAAAGTCGATGCCGTAGAGCAGTTCGAGTACGTCATCGTATGAGGCTGCCGCGCTCGGAATGATGGGTGCCTTCTTCGTCGAAAGGTCCACCTTTTCCTCGACGGGCGCGCTGTCCTTCTTCTGGGCGGTCCTGTTGTCGCGCGGTGACCGTGTCTGTCCGAGAAGGGTGTTGCCCTGCAAAACGTTTCCTGTTTTCATTGCCACCTCCTGAAAAACATAGCGAATACATTATATCACACGAGCGGAATTGTAAAGAAAACTTTGTGATACCCTATGCGGATGCAGGCAGGGCAAGGCCTGCCGACTTCTTCCAGGACCACGGGCAGTCGCACCTGCCATCGATGCAGTAGAGATGGTTGCAGTAATCCTGAAACTCGCATGCCGATTGGTCGATGAAGGATAGTGCAACCATCTCATCGAGGCCGGCGAAGAGGCAACTGTCGTCGGCGAAGTCCTCCAGGGAGGAGGTGAAAGGGTTCCTTTCCCCTGTCCTCGGCAGAGTCATCAGATGTGTTGTGTCCAGGATCTTTCGGGCCATGCTTCCTCCGTGTGCCGTTGGAATATTGAAACAAGAACTTTGAAAGCAAGAACCATGCCTCCGATCGCAACCAGTGAATCCGGATAGTTAGCCGGAATGGACCTGTCGCCTTCGGCCGGAAAGTGGTTTTTGTTGACGCCGTGGTGTCCGATATCTGACATGGCGTGCCCGAGGCGGACCTCCTTTTCTCGACGTCCCGCAGGCGCCGGCGTCTCGCGTCGTATTCCTCAACGACCTCACGGCTCGCGAAGTCCTTCCCGATATGTACCATGTCGTCATATTCCCAGAGTGACAGGCTCACAGAAATACCCTCCGTAATACTGCCGTGGAGTGTAGCCTCGTAAAGGCGGATATACTTCGATATGTCGGCTCTCTCTTATTCTGGCCCATAGTCTGTAAAGCGAGGCCTGCCCGTAAGCTTCACTTTATCGGTACCTAGCGGCATAGTTATCTTGAAAATGCTTGACATTATTATCGAGCGGTTTATAATAAGCTAATTCATCCCCAGGCGGCGAAAGTTACCTGGCCCCCTTTGGGTTACGGCTCAAAGGGCTTTTTTGTTTAATGCCCCTGACAATGAACAGGACCACATTCCTCATAGATGGATTTAACCTGTATCATTCGCTGAACGATGCCTGCTGGCGGTATAAACAGCGTAACGTCAAATGGCTCGACATCCATAAGCTTTGCCGGATGTATCTTCCTTCCTTGACCCCCCGAGCCACCCTCGAAGAGATCTACTATTTCTCCGCATTTGCCTTTCATCGCCAGGATAAGGACCCGGGGATAATCGCGCGTCATGAGCTTTTCATTGAATGCCTGAAAGCTACAGGTGTAAAAGTGGAGATGGGAAGATTCAAGGCAAAGGATGTGTACTGCAATGGCTGCAAGACCCTTGTGAAGCATTATGAGGAAAAGGAAACAGATGTGGCGATCTCGGTGAAGCTGCTCGAATTGTTCGTTCTAGATCAATGTGACAGCATCGTTTTGGTAACGGGAGACACGGACATCATGCCGGCCATTAGAACGGCATTCAATCTGTTTCCCGAAAAACGGGTGTACTGCGCGTTTCCCTTCAGGCGGAAGAATACTGAACTTGCAAATATTGCGACAGATTCCTTTACAATCGGCATTGACCGATACCAGGCCTGTCAATTCCCGAATCCGTTCGTCACCCCCGATGGCAGGTCGTTGCAAAAGCCGGGATCGTGGTAACCTGTCACATTTCCATCTTACACCCTGCCTGACACCTGTTCCATAATCACACATGCCGACTCGTGTGACACATTTGTTCCCGTTCCTGCGCGCTGTTCCATCTGGATGTACCTGAATGACGGATAATCGGAGCGTTGGAAGCGATCGCCGCCAGCATCGGGGAGTTCAACCGGGCGACCTGGCAGGCCCGGCAAGTTCAACTCGCTCTTCTGCAGAAGCTGTATCCACCAAGTGTCGCACGTGTGACTGCAGATGGGCATGCAGCGTCAGAAAACACCGTTGCACTTCCGCCAAGGCGCGCGCGGAAGGCAACGACGGATGCGAACGACAGCACATGAAATGGAAACAAACAGACCTGCGAGAACGAAAGCTATCTTGTGCCGGGCGAGTACTTGTTCTTTTGACAGAGTATCCTCAAATGGTTGATTCCATGTGCACTTTGAAGCGGAATGTAACTACTAAATGCAGAAACGCGTTGGTTTTTTATTGAAACCTCAGTATTTTGAATGGTAATCAATAAGAGAACTGCGCCAATAAGGAGCATATTCTCGAGTTTTCCAGAGTAAAGGCGTCTTATAGCGGTTGGCACACCTGAAGAGGCTATGGACTCTACGGCATATCAAGCTGCGGATGCGAATGAAATAGTCAGCGAACTGTTTTCCGGCAAACTGCCAATTCAGGAGGCAATACGCCGGTTAAGAGTACGCCTACTCGATCTCACCTCGCGCAATCGTCTTCTCAGCTACCGTTACCCAAAGAACAGGTCCGTCCAGTTCGCCGGTGTTCAGAACCTCGACACAGTCTTTGACAAGATTATAGATGGTAAGGCATTGTCCATCAAATGGGTCCCGGAGCCAGAGCCTCTAACGGTTGGCGAAAAACGACCTGATGCGAAACAGTACGCAGAATCACTCGGAATCGACGTGTCGATGGAAGCACCTGTCAATGGGCCGAACCATCGGAATATCAGCCTGCAGGCCCTTCATTATCCGGTCGAGCTTGAAAGGCTCCTGAAAAAGATAAGCACTGACGCCAAAAGCTCAATCGAGGAGACAGGCAGTAATATCCTCTTTCTCATATTCGGTTTTCTCGAGTTCTACGAAGACGATGCATCTCAGAAACCAATGTTTGCTCCAATAATCTCGGTACCGGTATCACTTGAGAGAATTGGGGTTGACCCAGAGACACGCATCTATACCTACGTTCTCAACTATACTGGCGAGGATGTCGCCGAAAATCAAACGCTTAGAGAGAAACTTCGCCAAGATTTTTCCCTGATCATTCCCGAACTTGAGGATGAAGACACGCCGGAGACGTATTTTCAGAAGATACACAGCGCGGTGGCAAATAAGCGGCGATGGAGGATACGGCGGCAACTCACGCTTGGCATGCTCTCTTTCGGTAAGCTGGCCATCTGGGCAGATCTCGATGATAACAAATGGCCCGGGCTCATAAAGCATCCTCTCTTGAATATGATCTTCGAGGGAGGGTCGACGCCTAACAGTGATGGCTTTTCCCCCGAGGATTATACGATTGACAAGGTGGAGGAAGCCAACCAACCTCTCGTTTATGATGCCGACTCCTCGCAGCATAGCGCAATCATCGACGTTCTAGCAGGCAAGAACATGGTCATCAATGGACCTCCCGGCACCGGCAAATCACAGACTATTACCAACATTATCGCGGCAGTCCTCGCCCAGGGCAAGAAAGTTCTTTTTGTATCGGAGAAACTTGCCGCCCTCGAGGTTGTTCAGAGACGATTGCAGATGGCAGGTCTCGGTGATTTCTGCTTGGAGCTTCACAGCAACAAAACACAGAAGAAAAAGTTTGTCGAGGCCCTGGACGAGCGGATATCGCGACGCTTTCGCCAAATGTCCCTTCATTCGCACCTGGCACAGCTCTCAGCCAACAGAGAGAAACTGGCAAGGTATGCGGAGCTTATGGGAAGCTATTTCGGTAACGAGTTAGGTAAAACGGTCAACGAGATCTTCTGGGCTGTGTCCCGGCGACGTCAGGATCTTGGCGAATGTACAGACCGGCTTTCTGCGGCAAGCATTCAAGACATGTCGCAATGGAGTCACGAAGACCTGCAGAAGTACCGCAGTGTGCTCGAAGAGCCAGCAAAGTTATTCCCCACCATTGGTTGCTTCGGACCGGATCACCCGTGGTGGGGTTTTTATCCGAGGCCAATCATCCCCGGTGATGAACATGCCATTGCCGAAATACTGCTTGAAGCAACGGAGCATGCCGATACCATCACTGAATCGATCGGACAATATCGGGGGTTGGGAGGAGAGGAGTGTTTTGACGAGGCAGGCTTCGAGGTAATTCGTAGCCGCCTTGCCACAATCCCGGATATCCCCGTCAACTTTGTTTATGGCCTTCTCTCAAAGTTCTTTGCACCAGAAGATTTGGACGGCTCCCGGGCAGGTGAGGTTCTGAACAAGACATTCGAGGCAATATACGAGGCTAGGAGACTCACGGAATGTGCCGCCATGATTCTCGTCCCCAACCACGGCCTTACGGCAGATGTTGTGACACCGTTGCTGAGAGCCGTTGAAAAAAACTGCCTCCCCGAGGTTGTAGGGGGAAATCCCGGAGCCATAATAACCATGGCGGAGTCAATCGCGGCAGCACTGGCCAGTTTTGAAGATTCTCCCGAATGCGAATCCATGGCGTACCGGGACGCAACCGAGGCATATCAATACGGTCTTGAAATCCTAATCGCGAAATTGGACGGCATGGACATCCTCGACAGACCACTCGGTGACCTCGAAGTGGCTGTTAATGCCGTGCTGCAAAAACACGATATCCTAGCCGCCGACGTTCAGAAGATGCAAGCGGTTATACAGAAAGGCAATCTGACTTTCGACGGAACGCCGGCGTCAGCCAAACAGATACTGACAACAGGGATACGCGAGTTAAGACCAGGCACCAAAGTAAGCGCGGAAGATCTCGTGGAAGCGAGACGCCTCTGTGAGTTTCCGCTCTCTAGCCGCACTCTTCAAGAGCTGCAGGAAACTCATGCAAAGCTTAGGCTAGTCGTGGACCGACTTGAAAAATCCTTCAGCAGCCTCAAGAAGGCTTGTAACCACCTCCGGATAGAAGAAATTGAAGGAACAGAGCTGCAGCTTCTTGAACTGCAAGCTCTTGCACAAATTGCAGCCAGAGCTCCCCAAGAACTACTCGCCTACCGTAAGGAGTTCTTCGGCCAACCGGTCGCAGATCAACTTGTCGACCGGCTTCACGATGGGCTCGCACGAGAGGCGTCGTGGCGCGGCGAGCTCGAGTCTTTGGTATATCTTGACACCCTGCCTCCCATCATCGAATTGAGGTCTCATTTGAGAACCTTACGACAGGGCAGCAATGCCTTCAGCTTTCTAAGGCGTGATTACCGGCAGACCAAGAAAGCCGTCAAGGGTATTTCTAGAGCCAAGAAGAAGTATAACACAACAGAATGGGCCGGGGTCATTTCCAACATTATTCGGTGGGTGGAACACCGGGAGAACCTTGTCTCTGACCCGGAGTTCAGGGAGTGTATAGGACCTCTCTTCTGCGGTCTCGAGACGAATATTTCAAAGGTCAGGGCGCTCCGCGACTGGTACAAGGAGAGCCACCAGATACTGCTGGAGCAGCCTAGTCTCACAGAGAAAATGGATCTCACATCCTGTGAAGCAGCTAGAATCGGCCAACTGGCGGTGAGGGCAAATGGCATAACTGAGGCAGTCACATCCATATTCGACAATTACGCACAGGCAGAAGCGGCGCTGGAAGCAAGCATTTTCGATCTGGAGAACGCGAAGCGGCAAGACTGCACCACCTACATCTCGGCGCTAGCTGATTTCTCGCGACAACTCGGAGAGGTCCTCCAGTTCTTCTCCCGGTTTGTCGATCAGATTGTCTCGCCCAAAAATGCGCTTCAACATATGAAGGCAGCAGCCGAGCTATCCCGTATGTCACCTGAGCTTACAAGGTTGAGCACAAATGAAGAGATCGCGCAGGCAGCCGGTACGATTCTACCATTTATGGCCACACCGACAATCGGTTCATGGTTTCAGCACCTGCCGGTCATTGAGGCTAACTGCCGCAAAATTGAGCGCCTCACGGATTATCTTAAGGCTTTCCCGCGAAATACTACCGCTGCCGATGCGTTGATATCAATCAAGGCGAAGCTTGCCTTGGATGATTCTCTGAAAGACGTTTCTCTCATAGCGCATACCCTGAATGACTGGCCCGTGTATCATGCGCACGTCCAGGAGATGGTCAGAGCACTCCATGCACTCGCAGACTTTTTCTCAGGAAGATTGCAGAGCGAAAAGTCCGTTAGGGAAGGCGTGAATGCGCTCTTCAACGAAAAAAAGAGCTTTGAGATCCTTAACCGCATCGAAAGGAATCCGGAGATATCGGCCATGATCGGGGCACGCTATCAGGGTCTCGCAACCGATCAGGAGTCTCTTCGAGCCACCTTCGAATGGGGGCGCAGCATCGCAACCTGTGGTCTGTCAAGGGATCTGTTCCTGAATATTCTGAATAAGGACGGGGATGATCTGCTGGTAGATGTCATACGGATCGTCGACAATACACTCTCGGCTTTCGCCAATGTAAGGAACGCCCTCTCAAAACTCGGGCAATTCGGGGAGTTCAGTCTGGCGCAATGGCAACAGCAGTCAGAAATCGGGATAGAGAAAACGGCGCCCAAGCAAATCAAGAGGCGTCTTGAGATTGCCTTCGACAATCTCCCTGGCCTCTTTAGCTGGTCCAAGTATCTCGCCGCAAGAGCTGCCTGCCCCCAAGATGGTTTGCGCCTACTTGTGGCGGCCATGGAGGCCGGGGATATAGAGCCTGACAAGCTTGGCATGGCCGTAGAGTTTGTTGGCTACAACACAATTGCGAAGAGTACTTATCGGAAATTCCCCGAGCTGGCGCGCTTCAACGGTCTGTCTCATGATTCTATACGGCAGGACTACCAGAAACTTGACAAGGAAATGATAGACCTTCGGGGCAAGGATCTCGCCTTTCAGATCGACAAGCAGAAACGGCCTCCGATGGGTCACAAAGGCCCGTATGCCAAAGATTACACCGAGATGGAGCTCATTCTCAGGGAGATTAACAAGACCCGCCGGCACATTCCTATCCGCCAACTCCTGAAGCGTGCAGGCCGCGCAGTGCAGGAGCTTAAGCCCTGTTTCATGATGGGCCCACTTTCTGTTGCCCAGTATCTCGATCCAGAATCGCTGAAGTTTGACATCGTGATCATGGACGAAGCGTCTCAGCTCAAACCTGAAGAGGCTATAGGCGCGGTCGCTCGCGGCGCTCAGCTCGTGGTGGTGGGTGACGCGAAGCAGCTACCGCCGACCAATTTCTTCGATCGCATGCTCGAGTCCGGTGAAGAAGAGGATGAAGGAGAAGTTCCTGCGATACAAGGGATGGAGAGCATTCTGGATATCTGCCAGCAGCTCTTCTCGCCAACTAGAAGTCTGCGGTGGCACTATCGTTCGCAGCACGACTCGCTAATCGCTTTCTCAAACTTTCACTTTTACAAGAACTTGGTGGTTTTCCCATCACCCTTTCGCAGGTCGGGGAGTCTCGGGGTCCGTTATCATTATGTGAGAAACGGCGCGTATCAGAACAGACAGAATATCCCCGAGGCTCAAAAGGTTGTGGACCTCGTTTGCGAGCATATGATAAAGCATCCCGAAGAATCTCTTGGGGTGGTTACGCTCAATCAATCGCAGCGGGATCTCATTGAGGAGCTTCTTGACAGACGCCTAAGGGTGTTTTCCGAAGGGGATGAGTACCTGCGCCGTCACAGGGAGGATGGGTGGCCGTTTTTCGTCAAAAATCTGGAGAACGTCCAAGGTGACGAGCGCGACGTTATTATGATCTCCACGACGTTTGGTAAAGCGCCAGGTGCAAGCCGTCCACGCCAGAATTTCGGACCTATCAGCAGGGAGACAGGATGGCGGCGGTTGAACGTTCTTTTTACCAGAGCCAGAAGGAGAATTCACCTCTTCACGTCGATGACGTCAGAGGACATCATCCTTGACGAGAAGACACCGATCGGCACAAAGGCGTTGAGGGATTACTTGGATTTTGCCAAGAAGGGGATACTTGCAGAAACCGGATTCACCTCCAGGGAGCCGGACAGCGACTTTGAACTCGCTGTCGCCGACCTTCTCCGTGACAAAGGATATACAGTCACGCCGCAGTTCGGCGTAGCGGGCTTCTTCATTGACATGGTAGTTCATAATCCCGACAGGCCGGGTCACCTTATGGCAGCGATCGAATGCGATGGAGCAACCTACCATAGCGGCGCTTCGGTAAGAGATCGGGACAGGATCCGACAAGAGATTCTCGAGTCGCTCGGCTGGAAGAACCGGATATGGCGGATATGGTCAACAGACTGGTTCACAAATCCTAGAATTGAGGCACAGAGGCTCTTCGAGTTTCTTGATAGGTGCCGGTTGATGGTAGGGCCTGATCAAGAGCTTGAATACGAGCCTGAGGTGGAAGAAGTCGAAGACGAGCAGGTCGAGGTTCAGGGTCTTGCTCTCGACCGAGAAGTGACCGAGGCACTCAGCATCAATGACGTTGAGGATATATTCGTTGAGGTCGGAGATCGTGTTACCTATAGCTTCAAAGACAAGCCAGACGTGAAGTACACTGTATGGATCACAGATGGGCCCAGCAATCCCGACATGAAGATGGTGAACGAAAACGCGCCCATCGCCGTCCCGTTACTTGGCTTATCAGTCGGGGAAGAGGACGATTTTGAAATCCCTGGGCAGCCGACGAGAGTTGTCCGGGTGATGAAAATCGACAAAGCATAATTGGGAAAGTCACTGATTCAGGGCAACTTTGGATTCATAATAGATTCGACGTCCAACGTTTCATTGGCAGAAGGCCCCAAATCCGGGATGGAGTCAAGGGACCGAGAATGCGATGCTGTTGGAATGTTCAACAGTCTAAGAGAGAGCAGTGCAGGTCACTGGGCCTCGTCCCGTATGATAGCCACTTAAGACCCTCCAGGTTTCATCCGCCCACATCTATTTCACGGTCCCCTTCGTCCTCTCCTGGTCCACGATAGAGGCGATGGCGGCTGAGTGCGTCATTGTGGGGTCAGCCACTTCACCCGTCAGGGAGGTCATAGACGAAGGGCGCGTAACGGGCTCCTTGTCGACTTCTTCTCGCCCAGGGAGATTGCGGATCGGGTGGACGAGGTACTGGATCATCCCGGGAGGATGGCAAACCTGGGCAAGACAGCCCGTGATGACATCGTCACGAACTATAACGTGAAAGACAGACTGGCTGAGTACGAGAGACTGTGGCGGGGCCTGCTGACCTGACATGCCCCGGTTTTCCGGGAGCGTCAGGAGATCATCGTCGCCTTCCCCGGTCTCATTGTGCCGTCGCTGTCAGGCCACAGCTCCTCACACCCCGAAGTCCCCCTCCTGTCCCATGATAAGCCATCCGTCCTTCTTCTTCCACATGAGCTCCGTCGTGAAGGGAACGTTGAAAACCTTCTCCCTGAGAGACAGGTACACGACGATGACGGATGAGGCGGCGCAGACCATATCCGATTTTTTCCCCGCATCCCGGAGGACCTGTCTGATCAGTTCATAGGGCCCGTAGGGGAGCCCGTCGATATCCTCGGAGCAGGGCCTGATCACCTTCTCCACGATCGTGGTGACGGACTCATCCGTGGGATCGAGCCCCAGCATCTGCGCCACGTCGATGGCGATGTCGTCGTCGTCGAGCCACATGAGGTAGTAGAAGTAGGGATGGTCGTCGTCCCGGCAGGTGAAGAGCCTCTCCATGTACGTGTAGCCGAGGTACTCCGCCTTGCGCCCCTTCCTCACCGCCCGGAGCTTCGTGAGGATGAGGTACTCCCCGAGGTAGGGGTACTCCGGGTCCATGGCGGGTCCCTCGTAGGCCATCGCCAGCGCCCGGATGTACGCCCCTCCCGGCCGTGCGTAGAGGCCTTTTCTCATCTTCCTCGCCACGGCCATGCACGTGTGGGGCGACACCGCCTCCCCCAGTTCCGTCAGTGCCTTGTGGAGGCGCTTCCCCATGTCGTAGTACGTGATGGGGTGCTCTCCCTTCTCAAAGCAGAAGAGGTCATATACCCGCTGCATCCGCATCACGTCCCAGGGGTTCCTACGCGGCCTTCCCCTCCCTGCCATAGAGCCCTCCATGTATTACTGATATAATTCATTAATGCCATTATAAGCATGCTTGCCTAATTATTGCAATATATAGTAGTATATTATCGTTATTAATCACAATCAAACATTCCGTGCAACGATCGCAATGGGAGGAGGCGATCATGGGGAGAGATGCGTCCATGTTTTCGACGGGTGACCTGATGACGCTGTGGATGGTGGCAAGCGCCGCCGACACCGCGAACATGACCGACGAGGAGAAGGAGGAGGCACAGGAGCGGGGGAAACCCGACAGGGCCTTCATGAAGGACACCCTCATGCCCGACGAGAGCGTAAACACCGCCGGCCTCTTGGACTACATTCGGGGGGAGTTCGGTTCCCTCAAGAGCACCTTCGACCGGGTGAGGTTCGTGGACACGGCCATCGCCGCGGACGTGGCCAGTGCCTCCTGGCAGGAGGGGGAATTCCCCGTCGCCTTCTTCAAGCTCCTCGCCTTCTTCGGCCGCACCCCCCGGCAGATGGCGCAGAGCCTGGAGATGTACTTTGCCGCCATCAGGCTCCTCAACCTCGACCTCGCCGGCAAGAGGAACCGGCTGAAGGCAGCCGAGAGGCAGGAGGATGTCACGGGCCCCTTTACTGCCGCGGAGCTTCAGTACCTCCGCAACATTCTCGATACTCTCGGCACAAAGGGGCGGAGCCTCGACGAGGCGCGCAGGGAGAAACTGGAGGGCTGCCCCGCCTGGGATGTCCGTGACCCCGTGGACAAGACCATCATCCTCTCCGAGGTCCTTCCCCTTGTCGGGTGGGAGTTCGCATCCCTTGCGACCATGGAGGAGAGGCGGCGCCTCATCGGGGCCGCAGTGGACCGTTCCGGCATGAGTCCCGGGAAGAAGGGGTACTGGGAGGAGGCGAAGAGGCTCCTTGTCGTCTACGGGAAGCTCCTTGTCTACTTTGGTCAGGCTGGGCAGGACGTAGGACAGGGGATACGGACCCTCGCGTCCTCGGTCGGTAACGACGGGCAGAAGGAGGCGACCCTCTTCGAGACCGTCACCGCCCTTCCGTACGGCGTCACCCGAAAACAGAACCTCGACGCCCGGTCCGTGATGGAGACCCTCGACAGGAGGCTCTACGCCATGGAAGGGGTGAAGGAGCAGATCCGGCTCGAGGTCGTCCTCGCCGGGTATGCACAAGGGTCCGCCACACCCGCACCCTTTCTCCTCGCCGGTCCCCCGGGGACGGGGAAGACCTCCGTCGCAGGTGCGCTCGCCGAGGCCCTCGGTCTTCCCTTCTTCACGGTGAGCTTCTCGGGGAACGCGGACATCATCACCCTCAAGGGGAGCAACCTCGGGTGGCTGGGGGCGGTGCCGGGGGCTTTTACCAGGATCCTCGTCCAGGCCGGGTGCTCGAACCCCGTCATCCTCCTCGACGAGGTCGACAAGGCAGGGAGGTACGGCTCAAGCGGGGACGTCGTTGCCGTCCTCACCGAGGTCCTCGATGTCACCCAGTCCATGCGGTTTTCCGACCAGTTCCTGGCGGGCATCCCCGTCGACCTGTCGAAGGCCTTCTTCGTGGCGACGGCGAACGACATCACCCTCGTTCCCCAGTTCATCCTGGACCGGTGCAGGGTCATCGAGGTTCCTCTCTACGGGGAGGAGGACAGACGGGTCATCATCAGGGACTATATGGCAGAGCAGGTGAGAATCCAGAGGAAACTCCCCTTCATCATCGATGTCAGTGATGACGTGGCGGCGCGGATCGCCTTGGAAACAGACTCGTTGAGGGTCGCGAAGGAGATGCTCACTGTCCTTCTGGCAAAGGAGCTGGAAGGGATGACAGGGACACCAGACAGGGTGGTCCTCAATAGATGGGACCCGAGGGTGGCGGACAGGTTCCTGAGGAAGGGCAACAGGGCAAGGACCATCGGGTTCGGGGTGCCTTCGAGGCCGGTGGCTGTGTAAAGGAAGGTGCTGCTGCAGGCAAAAGTGCCCGCGTATGTCTGGTGGTCCACGGTAACGGAAGGTTGATAGGGGGAAAAGGACTTAAGTAATACTTCCCGGAGGCGATAAACATGCTACATAGGAAACTTTTCACAATTGATTATCAGCAGTGACGGTGACTGACTTACGCACTGTTTCTGCTTTGACGAAGGAACTCGCCATCGCGACGCGTATTCCGATGGACGTAAGCCAAAGCGCATTGGACGGAGAAGAGATCTTTTTCGGGTCATCCCGGACATGCCTGTGTCTGGACAGCAAGCGTTGACCTGGTGTCTGGACGGTTAGACGACAGAAACGCACCATTCCTTGGTGAACAACGTAGATTAAGGGGAATTGGAGAATGAAAAGGAACCTCAGATCGCTATCGTTAGTACTGATGACGGGAATCTTCTTCTTGCTGCTGTCCGGGTGCTATGTGCCGGAGAACTTCGATATCAAGGTCAAGGTGAACAAGGACGGGAGTTATGTATTCTCCTATGATGGCACGCTTGTGAACGTGTTTGCCCTTTCGGAGGCAAAGAAAGGCCCTCTCAGCAAAGGGGATGAGGCCGGGCTTGAAAAGGAAGCGGAGGCGATGCGGCGGGAGCCCGGTTTCAAGGAGGTCAAGTATCTGGGAAGCGGCCGTTACAAAGTGGTTGTAGAGAAGACCGGGAAGCCAGGGGAGACGTACTATTTTTTGAGTCGCGAACTGCGGATACTTGCCATTGAACCTCAGAAAGACGGGTCCATGCAGATCTCTTCGATCAGGCCACAGAAGAAAGAAATAGACGAACTTGGTTCCATCGGTTTGAAAGTGGCGGGTGTCCTGACTGTGAGCGTTGCGCGTGGCGTTAAGATCTTGAGACACAACGCTCAGAAGGTGCCAAGATTCTTCGGCCTCTTCGGGGCATATGTATGGGAGATCAAATCTCCCGACGCGAATCCGGTTATCGTTCTAAGGCCTGCGGTTTAGGCAGGGCAAGAATATTTGAAGGGAGGACCACATGAAAGACGTTTTGTTTCTTGACTCGATGCTGACCACGAAGATAATCACACTTGTATACTGGCTGTTCCTGCTTATTGCCGTCGTCTCGGGTCTTGGAAAGATGTTCGGTGGTTTTGGCGGAATGACGTTCGGTAGTTTCCTCTGGGGCCTTGTCTACATCGTCGGCGGTGCCATTGCTGCAAGGATCTTCTGTGAGATGCTGATCGTTCTGTTCAAGATCCACGAGAACATCAAGAGGCTCGCCGACAGGGAAGGGTAGAAGAGGCGTCGACGGACGTATCAGGGAACGGGCAACGGGGAAATGGCCCCTTCGTACGGTCCTGCATTAGAGATCGGACGAGATGAACGGCCGAGAAAGACGACCGTTGTAATAACAATTAAGCTAGCGGAGGAATCCGGCGTATGTCAGCGTTTTGCCCGAAGTGCGGTAAAGAGATAGCTGAAGGGGGAAGGTTCTGCTCGGCCTGCGGTACCAGTGCAAATGGCAGTGCAGTGGCCGACCCTCCACATCTTGCCGAGTTGAGGTCGGCGGAGTCTGAAGAGGATGCAATAAGATGCCCGCGTTGCGGTTCAAGAAATGTCGCAGCCATGAAGGAAGGGTACAGCGGCCAAAAGGCCTGCCTTGGCGTTATGTGTTACGGTCCTATCGGCCTCCTGTGTGGACAAGCAGGGGCAAACAAAATCTTCATAAGCTGCTTGAAGTGTGGCCATCAATGGAGAGCATCGAGTCCCGGTGGGTCAGGGAAGAACAATTGGGCCTTGATATTGCTGATCATCGTGGGAGCGATCATCTTCCTCAGTGTTATCTCGTCCGCATTCAGAGGATCGTAATGAGGCTTGGCGTCAACCGCTTGGGGTGTCATGGGATACCCAGTCGCTGCTTCAGCGTGAGAGGGAAACCGTTGCCATTTTGCTCCCGATGCCTGGGTGTTGGGATAGGTCAGATGACGGCCGCGGTGTTTCTGGTCGCCGGGATAGCCTCCCTTCCAGGCATGGTTCTGTCGCTCGCGCTTCTTTGCCCCATGCTTCTTGACTGGAGTCTGCAGGAATTCGCCGGAATCGAGTCGAACAACTACCGACGTCTCGCAACGGGCATCCTGGGAGGATTTGGTTTTGTATCAGTGTTAGTCGTGGTGTTTCGGTGTGTCCGATAGATGGAGGAGCGCCTTCGGCCGTGACGCCCTATCGGGAGAATGAACAGGGAGAGACAAAGGAGGGATAGAGCATGAAAAACGTTATTAATTGGTTCACCGGTGAACGGAGACTGCCAGACAAGGCATGGCGCCGCTTTCTTCTCAATGCGGCAACTGTCGGATTCTTCACCATGACGCTCTTGGCGGTCTGCGGCTGCGACAGCACCCCTTCCATCAGCAATGCCGACCGGAAGGACCCGAAGAAGTTCGCGGAGTTCGTGGTCGCCGAGTTCGCGAAGGGCAATTACAAGCCCTACGAGCAGTATCCCGCGGTCGAGCTCGGTGAAAAGATCGAGAGACATAACGCCTGGGTTAAGTCCGAACGGGCCAAAGGGGACACCGATGTCATGACGTACGCCGAGCTCAAGGAGAGATGGCACCAGAAGGAGGAAAAGATACTTGGCAAGGTCGTATCGTACGGCGTGTACTCCATGACACCCGACAAGAGGTATACCAGGAGCGGCCGTGAGGCGATGGGGGTCAGGTACTGGATGATCAGGGAGCACTTCAAGCTGACGGATCCTGAGAGAAAGTGGTACTGCGCAAACGACAGCGAAGAGGAATGCAAGAAGAAACGCTGTATGGGACAGTTCCTCGTGGTTAAAGAGCACGACGGTTTGTGGCACATTGACGAGAACTTCTAATAAGGAGGAGGCGGGCGATCGACATATACACGGACGGGTTGGGAGATAACGTGTAACAGAGAACAAGCCCTGAGGAGGATCCCCTTAACACCGTAGCCACCTCCAGGTCGTCGAAAGGTTCGGCAAGGAGGGAGAAATGCAAGAAGTGATCGGAGAAAGGGGTCCCGCGAAACAGTCCGGAAGGCATCGGGGCCGGTTTCACTTGTTGAGGTGAATATGAAAGCAAAGGTTGTGATAGGAATCGTTGCAGCCTTGGTGCTCCTCATCCCATTCCATGCAGAGGCTGCCACCGCTGCCGAGAAATGGTTCGAGAGGGGTCAGGCGCTGAGGATGAAAGGCGATTACGATGGGGCAATAAGGGCCTACGGCAAGGCCATAGAACAGGACCTCTTCTATGCGGCGGCATACAACAACAGGGGTGCTGCGTACAACCACCTCGGCAATCCCCAGCAGGCGTTAAGCGATTTGAACAGGGCTATAGACATCAATCCGCGCTATTCGGCTGCCTATAGCAATAGAGGACGATCCTATAACGACCTTGGAGATTGCCAGAAGGCTCTGAAAGATTGCAGCATGGCCATTGAGCTCGATCCTCGCAACGTGTCGGCTTACATCAACAGGGCGGTTTCTAACGGCAAAATGGGCAATTACCAGCAGGCGATAAAGGACTGCAACAAGGCCATTGAGCTCGATTCCAAGTCCGTCAACGCGTACAACAATAGAGGAAACGCTTATAGTTTGCTCGGTGATCATCAGCAGGCGATAAGGGACTATAGCAAAGCGATAGAACTCGCTCCTGGGTATGCCACTTCTTACAACAATAGAGGAGACGCCTATAGTTTGCTCGGTGATCATCAGCAGGCGATAAAAGACTTCAACAGAGCAATAGAACTTAATCCCGGGTACGCAATGGCCTACAGCAACAGAGGGAAAGCCTATGGCGAAATGGGGAATCACCAGCAGGCGATAAAGGACTGCAACAAGGCCGTTGAGCTCGATCCCCGTCACGCCGAAGCCTACTACAGCAGAGGGTTTTCCTACGGCAGACTCGGCAACCAGCGGCAGGAGACAAACGATTATAGAGAGGCGGCGAAACTGGGATCCAGGGATGCACAGGAACTTCTGAAAGGAAGAGGCATGACCTGGTGAACAAGTCGGTGGATTCACCTCATAGGAAGAGAGAATTGGGTTGACAGCTTGTTGACAGCTGCCAATATTGGCGGCGGCATGAAGTTGTCAATTGGGGTGTCGGGAACAACCTGAGCGGAGGAAGGCCTTGCCGTATATGCAGTATAATCGATCCCCAGCCGTTTCCTGATCGGACATGCATCCAGTAAAATCCGCACCCTACTGTTTTCGGTAGGCGAGTGCGGCTCCTTCGACAGAAAGCAGGGGTGGGCACGCACAGAGGGTGCGTCACAGCATTCAACTCCAGAATGACCATATTAGAGGATGGGGACAGTCAACCAAGTACCGTCACTATGCATTGCACCGTTAAAGTACGTAAAGGATAGGGAGGAACGTAAGATGAGAGAAAGGGCGATCGCATTCGACATGGAAACGGAAAGGAGAAAGGCCGTCAGGATCATGATCTTCGTCCTGGTGACGGCGTTCCTGATCTTCGGCCTTATGAGGGGGACCGCGGGTTCCGCGGAGCTCAAGTGGAAGTTCACGCCCTCAGAGCAGGTGACGTATGACCCGCTTAAGGATTCGCCGCCTCCGCCCGCTCCAGGCTCAGAGGCCAGCGCAACGTCACAGGGCCCTGGAACTGTCTCCCGGGGTGTGCCCGGCGCAACGTACTCGGGGACAACCGCGATGTCACGCAACTCCGTCGTCCCGGCCGTCATCGAGGCCGCCGTAAGGGAGTTCAAGGCCACTTTCAACTGTGAAAGGATCCGCATAGGCAATACGTGGTATCCGTGCAACATGCAGGGGGCGGATTTCAGGGGCTTTGTCCTGCCGGTGCCCGATGAAAAGGACTGGAAGACGAAGGCCTTCACCCCGGAGTGGAACACGGAGGAGGAGAACGATCTGGCGCGCGTGGAACAAGGCTTCCGCCAATGTGGGTACCACCGGGGGAAGATACAACATGACGGATTATACATGGCGCAGGCGGACCTGTCCGGAGCAGACTTCACAGACGCCAAAATGTGTCACCTGGACCTCAGACGGGGATATCTCAGGGGTACGAAATTTGTCAGGGCACAGTTGCACCGTCTCGAGTTCGAAAAGGCCGACCTCACCGGGGCTGACTTTTCCGGCGCGGTTTTGGGCACTACCGTCACGATGACACAATCGGGCAGGGTCAGAGATTATGGTCTGTTCAGGTTCGATGGAGCGACCCTTACAAACGTATCGTTCAGGGGGGCGACCATTAACGGCGTCATTTTCATGGACGGGGCGAAGAACCTGTCCGGCATGGACCTTACCGGGGCGAAATGTACCAGTAGCGGGAGTACATGCATTAGGTTCGGCCCCGGTGCGGATCTCACCGGCGTCATATGGTTCGATGGAACAACATGCCAGCCCGGCAGCATAGACAAATGCCTGAGCCCGTCGGGCGTGGACAAACTGGCCCAGTGGAGGGCAGAGTTGAAGAAGACGGCGGAGAACTACTGGAGAGAGGACACCAGGAAGTTTCCTTTGGGCTGGCGTCCGCCTGCAAAGAAGAAGGCAAAATAATACGGGAGGCATGATTGAAGACAAACGGACTGCTCGCGATCCTGGCAATAGTGATTCTCCTTGTGGCCATAGTATTCCTACAGGGCTGTGGTGGCGATATTGAGAACGACAACAAGGTGCTGAGGCCGAAGAACGCCTACAGCGTGGCGTGTCATGCGGCCAGCGTCGCGCTGAAAGGGAACACGGCAGCGATGATGGAGCTCTTCGATGAGAGACCGGTCCCGAAGCCCGCAGACCCCCAGAAGGCGCTCTTTGCCGTCATGGACTTCATCAGGGACACCAACCCGCGCAACCTCACCTGGACAGGTATCTCCAGGCTGAAGGTCGACCGGGCGCAGGACACGAAGACCCATGAAGGCCTGATCTGTTTCCACGAGTCATTCAGTTACAGCGGCCCCGTGCGGGGGAGAATGTGGTGGATGCATCATCATGAAGTACTTTCTCCCGGGTGGACCTTAAGGATTTCTCGCATGCCGAGAACTGTCGGTGTGGCTCTCAATGCCGGATAGTTCCACATTCTCGGCATGAGGGAGCACAACATGCTGTCGCGGCGACCCTGACCCTCGTCTCCATGTTGGCGTTCAACACGATCCCGGAGGTCGCCTTGATGAGCACGTTCCTGGTGTGCGGGGGGGACACGCGCCGCCTGTTAACAGACTGGGTTCGGCCGAAATGGGTTAAGTCCCGGCAGGGCCCGGAATGAAGAAGACTCAATGGGGGCACAGAAATGAAGAAGAATCCAAAGATAACAGACATCGTAAGTAGCCTGACGTACGGTGATATCTCGAGAGTCCAGAAACTCCTGGACGCCGGCGTAGACCCGAACTCGGCGAAGGACGGACGGACCCTATTGTACTATGCCGTGTGCAAATACAACTTCTACGGCCTCGATATTCCCAGGTTATTGCTGGACCGTGGTGCGAACCCGAATGTGCCCTCGCGCAGGGAGAAGAACAAAAGCAGATACAGAGGATCGCTTCCGCTCAGCAGCGCGTGCGAACATGATGATACTGAAATGGTGGACCTTCTTCTGAAGTACAATGCCGATCCGAACAAACTTGATGGGCGCAAGCAGGACGGCGAGACTCCATTTCAAACCGCCGTGTGGATGAGCAACATAAAGATAGTACGAGCGCTCCTGGACAGGGGAGCCGATGTGAATATCAGGAATTATGGCGGATATGTTCCCCTTCACGCCGCCTGTCATGGCAATAAGCTCGATCTCGTGAACCTACTCCTCAAGCATAGAGCGGTACCGGACATCCATGCCGACAGGAACGGCAATACACCCCTTCATACGAGTCTCTGGAAGAGCGGTGAGGAGATTGTGTCGGTACTCCTACAGAAAGGAGCCGAGGTGAATGCGCAGGACAAACTCGGAAGAACTCCCCTGCATATAGCCTGTCAGCGGAAACGCGTCGGCATCATCAGGTTGCTACTCAAAGCCGGGGCCTCGACCGACATAGCGGATTTTGATGGGCATACCCCTCTCGACGCGGCGATTCAAATACCCGATTCCGACCCAGAGCGGGAAAAGATCATGGACCTATTCCGCGAATTTGCCCCCGAACTGACGTTCACCGCGTTCTGTACAATCTATCTGCCATAAAAAAAGAGCGCGCCTTGTGGGCTTCTTGTGTCACGACTCTTGCCAACCGATGGATGGGAACATCGCAACAACCCGCAACGGACTTATCGCTCAAGAAAAATATGTAATCTCGTGGTAATTCTGTCAACACATAATTAAACGATTTGTTTAAAAAGGCAAACATCACAAGTTTCTTGGGGACAGTCTGGGGACACAAAAAGAGGCAACAAAAAAACCCGCAACTTGTTGATATTGCAGGTTTTTAAATGGTGGAGCTGAAGGGGATCGAACCCTCGACCTCTTGACTGCCAGTCAAGCACTCTCCCAGCTGAGCTACAGCCCCGCAGGTAAGTGTTATAACAGCATGAGGATGAATTGTCAATGGCTATTGC